>JBEKPZ010000096.1:0-22028 GCA_049520215.1 Bryobacteraceae bacterium
GCCTGGTCCGCGCCTGCGCGGGGCCTGCTCGAATACATCCCGCAGCCCAACGCCGGCTCGAATGAGTTCTCCACGTCCGCGCAAAATGAAACGCTGCGCGACGACAAAGGCGCAGTCCGCGTCGATGGCAACTCCCGATGGGGCATGTTATCCGCATATTACTTCGCGGATGACTACGCGCTGAACAATCCTTATCCCACCGCGCAGGGCGGCGCCAGCGTCCCCGGCTTTAATGCGCTCAACTTCGGCCTCGCCCAACTCGCCAGCCTCTCCGCGACGAGGACATTCCATGCCAACACGGTGAACGAGTTTCACTTGAGCTTCATGCGCAACGCCAACATCGCCGGCCAGCCCGCGGGCGGCGTAGGGCCCAGCCTGCGCTCGCAAGGGTTTGTCGAAGGAACTGGCACTCCGGGCATCGTGCCGCTGGTGCCCGCCATCGAGGGCGTCGCCAACGTGTCGTTCAACGACTTCACCATGGGCGTGGACACCACCGGCCTCCGGCAGGTGAACAATACCTTCCAGGTGTCCGACGATTGGTCGCGCGTCGCCGGCCGTCACAGCTTCAAGTTCGGCGCGGCCATGCACTACGATCAGGTCAACACGAATCCCGACGCGCAATCCAACGGCTCGTTCGATTTTCTGGGATCTGAAACGGGAGTCGATTTCGCCGATTTCCTGCTGGGCATTCCCAGCAGTTACACGCAGGCCGATTCGCAAGCCTTCTACAACCGCAACCATTACATCGGCGCGTACGCCCAGGACACCTGGCGGCTGCGGCCCAATCTGACGTTGAATTACGGCGTCCGCTGGGACGTCATTGCGCCCTGGAGCGAGAAGTACAACCAGCTTCAGACGCTGGTGTTGGGCGAACAGTCCGTCGTCTATCCGGGAGCGCCCACGGGGCTGGTCTTCCCCGGCGATCCCGGTATCCCTGCCACGCTCGCGCCCACGCGCTATCGGAATCTCGCGCCGCGCATCGGCCTGGCGTGGTCGCCTGGCGCAAAAACCAGCGTGCGCGCGGGTTACGGCATGTTCTACACGGCGTTCGAAGGGTTATCCGCGGGCATCATGAGCGCCAATCCACCTTACGGTTACAGCTATACCAGCCCCGCGCCGCCGCTATTTGAAACGCCCTTCATCACCGCGGCTACCGGCCAGAACAATGGCCAGCGATTCCCGCTGCCCTTTCCGCCCTTCGGAGCTTCCGCCCAAAACCCCGATAGAAACGTCGATTGGGCCATGTATCTGCCACTAACCGGCATCCCGTCGTTCTATCGCCAGAACGTTCCGCCCTATACCGAAAACTTCACTATTTCGCTGGAGCGCCAACTCCCGGCGAACACCTTTCTGCGGATCGGCTATGTAGGCTCCCAAGCGCATCATCTGCTGGTCGTCGAGGAGGCCAATCCCGGTAACGCCGCGTTATGCCTCAGCCTGAGCCAGCCAAGCGAAGTGATGCCGAGTGCGGCCACTTGCGGACCATTCGGCGAAAGCGGCATCTACACCGCGCCATCGGGCCAGACCATCCAAGGTACGCGCGGACCATTCCCGGCGGCCTTCGGCGGCGTCAGCTATCAGAAAACTATCGGCAACTCGAACTATAACGCGCTCGAAGTCACCGTGCGCCACCATGCGGGCCCGCTGGAACTGCTCGCCGGCTACACCTACAGCAAGTCCATCGACCAGTCGTCCAGCTTGGCCGAGGCCGTGAATCCGCTCAACCCGTCGCTCGACCGCGCGCCCTCCGCGTTCGACCTGACCCATAACTTTGTGGCCAGCTACCGCTACGCAATTCGCGGCGGTTGGGAGGTCTCCGGCATCACCCGCTTCAGCACCGGCTTTCCAGTAACGCTGTTCAATAACGACGATACGTCGCTGCTTGGAACCATCCCCAACGGCATCAATAACAACGGAGTGGACACGCCCAATTACACGCCCGGGGCGCTCGACCTGAACCGCAATCCCCGCAATGGAGAGCCGGCTTTCAACACCGCGCTGTTCAGTCTCCCCGCGCTGGGCCAGATCGGCACGGCCGCGCGCCGTTCCTTCTACGGCCCCGGCATCGCCAACTTCGACATGGCGCTGGCGAAGAACGTGCGCCTCGCCGAATCTCGCACGTTACAGATTCGCGTGGAAGCGTTCAACCTGTGGAATCACGCCCAGTCCGACGGTCCGGCAGCGGTGAACGGCAACATCGGCAGCTCGAATTTCGGCCAGATCACCAGCGCCGCCGCCCCGCGGCTCGTGCAATTGGCAACAAAGTTCAGCTTCTGAAAACAAAAAAGCCGCGCCCCCCTTGCGAGAGGCGCGGCCTTCTTCTGACTTCTGTCTTCTGTCTTCTGACTTCTGTCTTCTTCTTAGTAGTCCATCTCGGGGCCGCCGTGGCCGCCAGGGCCGCCGGCCGGAGCCGACTTCTTCTCCGGAATCTCGGCCACCATCGCTTCGGTCGTCAACATCAGCGAAGCGATTGACGCCGCGTTCTGCAGCGCCGTGCGGGTCACTTTGGTCGGATCGATCACGCCCGAAACCACCAGGTCTTCGTACGTGTCGGTCTGGGCGTTGAAGCCGAAGTTCGGGTTGGAATGCTCGCGGATCTTCTCCACCACGATGGCGCCCTCGGTGCCCGAGTTCACCACGATCTGGCGCAGAGGATCTTCGCAGGCGCGGCGCACGATATTTACGCCGATCTGCTCGTCGCCATCCGCCTTCATGCCTTCCAGCGCCTTAGCCGCGCGCAGCAGAGCCACGCCGCCGCCGGGCACGATGCCTTCTTCCACTGCCGCGCGAGTGGCATGCAGCGCATCTTCCACGCGCGCCTTCTTCTCCTTCATCTCGGTCTCGGTAGCTGCGCCGACTTTGATGATGGCCACGCCGCCGGCCAGCTTCGCCAGGCGTTCCTGGAGCTTCTCGCGGTCGTAGTCGGAGGTGGTCTCATCGATCTGGCTGCGGAGTTGCTTGATGCGGCCCTCGATCGACTTCTGGCTGCCGTTGCCATCCACGATGGTGGTGTTGTCCTTGTCCACCGTGATGCGCTTGGCGCGCCCCAGGTCGTCCAGGCGAACGCCTTCCAGCTTTATTCCGGTCTCTTCCATGATGGACTTGCCGCCGGTGAGGATGGCGATGTCTTCCAGCATGGCCTTGCGGCGGTCGCCGAAGCCGGGGGCTTTCACCGCGCAGGCGTTCAACGTGCCGCGCAGCTTGTTCACCACCAACGTGGCCAGCGCTTCGCCTTCCACTTCCTCGGCGATGATCAGCAGGGGCTTGCCGGCGCGCGCGATCTGTTCGAGCACGGGCAGCAGGTCCTTCATGTTGCTGATCTTCTTCTCATGGATGAGAATATACGGATCTTCGAGCACGCATTCCATGCGGTCGGGATCGGAGACAAAGTAGGGCGAGAGGTAACCGCGGTCGAACTGCATGCCGTCCACGGTGCTAAGTTCCGTGACCATGGTCTTGGCTTCTTCCACCGTGATCACGCCATCCTTGCCCACCTTCTTCATCGCCTCGGCGATGATGTTGCCGATGGTCGCATCGCTGTTGGCCGAAATGGTGCCGACTTGCGCGATCATCTCGCCGGAAACCGGCTTGGAGAGCTTCTTGACGGACTCGACGGCCACTTCCACGGCTTTGTCGATGCCGCGCTTGAGGGCCATCGGATTGGCGCCCGACGCTACGGCCTTCACGCCTTCGCGGTAGATGGACTGCGCCAGAATGGTCGCGGTGGTCGTGCCATCGCCGGCCACGTCCGAGGTCTTGGAGGCCACTTCGCGCACCATTTGGGCGCCCATGTTCTCCAGCGGATCCTTGAGCTCGATTTCCTTGGCCACCGTCACACCGTCTTTGGTGATGTTGGGACCGCCGAATTTCTTCTCCAGAACCACATTCCGGCCCTTGGGGCCAAGTGTTACTTTCACTGCATCGGCCAACTGGTTGACGCCGCGCAGGATCGCTTGACGGGAGTTTTCTGCGTATACAATCTGTTTTGCCATTGATATCTCTCCTCCTTAGGAAGCCTTCTTGGCCACTATGGGCTGACTTTCCAAAATGCCGAGGACTTCGTCCTCACGCATGATCAGGAACTCTTCACCATCCAGCTTGATGTCGCTGCCGGAATACTTGCCGAACAGGATGCGATTGCCAACCTCGACATCCAGCGGCACGAGTTTGCCGTCTTCCAGGCGCTTGCCCTTGCCGACGGCCACGACTTCGCCTTCCTGCGGTTTTTCCTTTGCGGAATCGGGGATGTAAAGGCCACCCTGCATGGTTTCCTTCTCCTCGATCCGTTTGACCACGATGCGGTCATAGAGCGGACGAATCTTCATTAAAGTACAACCTCCATGTATTCGGTTTCTGTATTTGGGGTCTGTCGGAATCCGGTTAACAGAGTCCGAAGACCATTATTAGCACACTCGGGTGGAGAGTGACAAGATCTGGCTATAACATATTGAAAACACAGAATTATTAGGTGCTTGACGGCAAATGCCGCAAACCCCGAAATGCGGCTGTTTCCGGACTGGTCCCGCTGGCAAGCGCCAGAAGAACAAGGGTGGATAGACCGAAAGTATCGTTGCGCACAAGAATGGGGATTCCGATTCGAACATTTTGCGTGAGATTTCTCGTGAGATGCTGCAAAATATACTGATACGCCATGCTTGAGCTGGGGCCGGAGCAATGGGGAGAAGTGAGGCGGCTTTTCGGAGCTGCCTTAGAGCTACCCGCGGAGGAGCGGACCGGCTTCATCGACCGGATCGAGGATCAGACGGTGCGGCAGGAAGTCAGTTCCCTGCTGAAACACCTCGAAGCCGGTGAAACCATGGGAGACGCGCCGCACCATGGAGCCGACGAGCAGCGCATCGGAACGCGGGTCGGGCCCTATAGAATTGAATCGATTCTGGGCCACGGGGGGATGGGGGCAGTTTACCGGGCCGCGCGCGATGACGGCGAATTCCAACAGGTAGTGGCCATTAAACTCGTGCGTGCGGCGGCCCAATCGCCGGAAACCATGCAACGGTTCCGGCAGGAGCGGCAGATCCTGGCGCGGCTCTCGCATCCCAATATTGCACGGCTGTTGGATGGCGGCTCGACGGATCAAGGCGTGCCCTACCTGGTGATGGAGTTTATCGCAGGAGAGCCCATCACCGAGTGGTGCCGGCAGCACGAGTTGGGCATCGACGAGCGGCTAAGGCTTTGGATCGATGTTTGCAGCGCCGTGGACTACGCCAACAAGCATGCGGTGGTCCATCGGGATTTGAAGCCGGGCAACATTCTGGTGACGGCTGAGGGCGTACCGAAGCTGCTGGATTTCGGAATCGCCAAGATGGTAAGCGACGAGGGGCCGAATGAAGGACGGACAGTTGGCGGCCTGCGGGTGATGACACCGGAATATGCGGCGCCCGAGCAGGTTTTGGGCGAGCCCGTCACAGTTTCGGCGGACGTTTACGCGCTCGGGCTGTGCCTTTATGAGCTGCTGACAGGCAGGAAGGCGCAGGACATCGGCGACTTTTCGCCCTCGACGGTTGAGCGCGTCGTGTGTCGGGAGGAACCGCCGCCTCCGGCGAAAGTGCGGCCCGATCTGTCGGGCGACCTGGACAACATCATCCGCATGGCGATTCGTAAGGAGCCGGGGCGGCGGTATGCGTCGGCGGCGGATCTGGCGCGGGACATCCGCTTGCACCTGGGAGGCCGCCCGGTGAGAGCGCGGCCGGATACCGTGAGGTATCGTGCCGGGAAGTTCCTGCGGCGGAATCGCTTGGCGGTGGTGGGCGCACTAGGCGCGACCTTGGTATTTGCGTCTCTGGCGGTCGCGCTACGCTTCGGCGCGCCGAGGTTGCCACGAGTCTCGGCTGTGAATCAGCTTACTCAGACCGGCCAGGTTGCAGGCAACGGTCTGGCTACCGATGGGAAATTTGTGTATTGTGTCCTACGTTCCCTCGGCGTGTTCACCCTGGCCAAAGTTCCGGCCGCGGGCGGCGTGCCGCAGCCGCTGAGAAGCGAAATCGAAGGAGTCGAACTCCTGGACATTTCGCCGGACCGGACGAACCTGCTCATCACGACGGGACACCGCGACGAGACGCCTCTTCTCGTTGTGAGCACTGCCGGCCAGTTGGTACGGCGCATCGGAAATATTGAGGCGGTGGGCGCGGGGTGGGGACCCGACAGCCAGAGCATCGTGTTTTCGCGGGGAAACAGCCTGTTCAAAGCGGCCATCGACGGAAGCGGAATCCGTAAGCTCCTGGCGTTTCCCGGTTCACCCGTGCAGATTCGTTGCCTGTCAGGCCCTCGCGGCGGGGTAATTCGGTTCCTGGCTAGGGCCGACGACTTCTCCCGGCCGAGAATCTGGGAAGTGAACGGGGATGGAACCGGTCTGCACATCCTTTTTTCAAGGCTCAATGCGGACTCGAGAATGCCCGCCGCACAGGACTCCGGATCATGGTTTGCAGGTGGGAAGTACTATCTGTTTCGCTCCGCAAGCGACACTTACCGTCTCCTGGCCGTGCAGGACCACGGCGGGTTCCTTGGGTTGGCTAACGGCCGCCCGATGCTGATTCACTCGTCCACGTCCGGTATCTACTGGCCGGTTCCGTCGCCTGACGGCAAGCGAGTCTACTATGTCTCCGGTCTGGAACGGCGCGAATTCCTGCGTTTCGACCGCAAGCGCCGTGAGTTCGTTCCCTTTCTTCCTGGCATTGCGGGGCGGTGGGCCGCTTTCTCCAGGGATGGACGCTGGCTGGCCTATACCGTGGCTCCCCAGGAGGCGCTCTGGATCAGCCGCGCCGATGGCAGTGAACCACGGCAGATCGATACCGGCGAAGTGCTGGCGAGCGAGCCGGACTGGTCGCCCAGCGGAGATTCCGTGGTGTTCACCGGACGGGTTCCTGGCCGTAGCGTCGGAGTGTACCGGGTCGCGTTTTCGGGCGGCCCGATCACCAGACTCAGTCCGGAGGGCTTCATCGCCCGGTACCCGTCCTGGTCGCCGGATGGCAAGGCTTTGCTGTTTCGGCTTACCGCCCCATCGGGGCATCCAGGCAGTGGGCTGTATCTGATGGACGTGAATACTCGCAAGATCTCGATGTTGCCGGAATCGGAAGAGCTTGTGGCGGGCTCGTGGTCTCCGAAAGGACGCTATATCGCAGCGACGGACAGGTCGAAGCTGCGGCTCTTCGACAGCCGGTCCGGAAGATGGAACACGCTGGGAACTTCGGCAGGTTACACGAACCCGTTCTGGTCCGAGAACGGAACATACATGTTCGTGCAAGATTTCCTGTCGCCTGAACAACCCATATGGCGGGTTGCGATCGGTGGCGGGCCCCACGAGCGCTTCGCAAGCTCGCGGCAGATTCCACAATCGGACCTGACCAGTTACGTATTGTCCGGGGTGGCGCCGGGTGACACACCGGTGGCCACGGTAATACGAAAAAACATGGACGTCTACGCGCTCGAAGTCGAGATGCCCTAGGAATGGTGCTTTGGTGGGGCAGGCGATCGTTCTATGTCGCCTGCCAACGCTCGCGCGAAGGCGGCAGACCACAAAGTGCGATGGTCTGCCCCACTAAGCGGCAAGGTATCGGCGGAGCCAGGTTTTGGCCAGAACGAGGTCGCGCTGGATTTCCCGTGTTTCCTTGTGGACGACCACGCTGGACTCCTCGGCGGTAAGTCCACCGAAATAGCGCAGTTCGATCAACTCCGCCAGCAGCGGGTCGCGCGCGGCGAGGACCTTCAAGGCATCGTCCATCGCGATGAGAACGGCGGGGCGCTCCAGCCCGGCGGCCAGGGCTTCGTCGAGCGATAGCTTTTCGTCGCCGCTGCCCCGCTTGTCGGCGTTGCGCCGGCGGGCCTGGTCCAGGAGGATCTTGCGCATGCTTCGTGCCGCTACGGCGAGGAAGTGCGCGCGGTCGGCCAACGTGAGCTGCTGGCCGCCGGCGAGACGGAGGTAGAGCTCGTGGACGAGTGCGGTCGGCTGCATGGTATGCGCGTGGCGCTCCTTGCGCAATTGGGCTTGCGCGACCTGGCGAAGCTCGTCGTAGACGAGCGGAACCAGGCGGTCCAGCGCTCCTTTATCGCCGCCGGACCATTCGCGTAGCAGGGCCGTGACCGCGTTCGCGCCGCCCGTTTCCGATCCCATACGTTGTATCAGCCTAGCACGAAAATAATCGCTTCGCCCCTTGGAAAACCGCCGTCAAATTGCGCCTAAGAGTGTATGAAGAGGGCGTCCCGAACTCTCCGCGCATCGCAGGCGAGCCGGGAATCTTAGTGAAGCGGAGAAAACTACCATGACGAATCGAACAAATCTCTGGCCGGCAGGGGGCGCCGGCCTCCTGGCCGCGCTGCTGGCGTTGGCTAACATGGCCGACGCGCAACAACAGACGCCGGACGTGTCGGCGGCGCCGGCCATCCTGCGCGCCGCCATCAACAATGGGACCGGCCAAATCGTGATTGAGGGCAACAACTTGGTGGCGGCCACCGGCGTACCAAAGGTCTCCGTGGATGGCAGCCCCCTCACGGTGACGTCGTACCAGGCCGGTCAGATCGTCGCGGACTTTTCGACGGTTTTGGCGGGGTTGGGAGGAACACAACTCTTGCAGGTGAAGACCAGCGCCGGCACGGGGTACCTCGACCTGGCGGTTACCGACACTGGCTCGCAAGGTCCGCAAGGCCCGCCCGGTCCGCAAGGCCCTCAGGGACCACAAGGTCCGCAAGGGCCGGCCGGTGCACTGACGTTGCCCTTTTTGGGGCAGGCAACCTCGACCGGTAATGCGTTTGAGGTGGATCAGTTTGGCAATGGGGGCACGGCCATCTACGGCCTGGGCGGGGTGTATGGCGTTGGCTTGGCAGGGCAAGGCGGCGCGGCCTTGGTCGGGCTCGGGGTCGCCGGCGACGGTGTGTATGGGCAAGGCGGGGCGCCCATCGTCGACGGCAGCTACGGCGGCGTTGGCGGCAAATTCTACGGAGGCGGGAACGCGGGTACGCCGGGATGGGGCGGCGCCGGCGTTTATGCGCAGGGCGGCGATACGGCGACCAGCGGTAACACAGCCGAGGCTGGCGACGGTGGCGACTTCTTCGGCGGCGGCAGCGAGTTAATCACAGGGGCGGGACAGGGTATTTATGTGCAAGGGGGTGCGGCCGCTCCGGGCGGGTATGCCGGGAATGGGATCGTGGCCGCGCCGGGGATGGGGCCGTCCGACAACCTTAATTATGGACTCGCCGGTTATTTCTCCGGAACTGTGACTGTCGGAACCCTGAACAAAGCTGGAGGGTCGTTTGTGATCGACCATCCCACGGATCCGGAGCACAAATATCTGTATCACTCGTTCGTTGAGTCGCCGGACATGAAGAACATCTACGACGGCAACGTGGTGACGGACGGGTCGGGGACGGCGGTGGTGAAGATGCCGGAGTGGTTTGAGGCGCTGAACCGGGACTTCCGCTATCAGTTGACGGTGATCGGGCAGTTCGCGCAGGCGATCGTGGCCTCGGAAATCGCCAACGGCAGCTTCGTCATCCGCACCGACAAGCCCGGCATCAAGGTGTCCTGGCAGGTGACCGGGATACGGCAGGACGCCTGGGCCAATGCGCACCGCATCCCGCTGGAAGTGGAGAAGGCCGCCGGGGATCAGGGCCACTATCTGCATCCGGAATTGTACGGGCACGCGGGAGAGCCGGATATTCACGAGTTGCATCATCCGCGGCCGGTGCAGAGGCAACGTTAGATCTCCAGGGCATTAAGAGGAGAACGATGACGACGAAGACTACGATACTCGCGGCGGTCTTGCTGGGCGCTTGTGCCGGGACGATGCGGGGCGCGCAGCAATTTCCGGTGATCGCGACGGCGACCATCAACGCGCCGGTCAACCAGATTACGATCATCGTATCCCGCTCGAAGTGGAAAAGGCAACCCCGGATCAGGGTCACTACCTTCATCCGGAATTGTTCGGGTACTCGGGGGAGCCCGACGTTCACGAGTTGCATCACCCCCGGCCTTTGAAGAAGCAACATCAGGACAACAGGAGGGAACCATGACGAAGATGAACATTACGATACTGGCGGCGATTTTGCTGTGCGCGTGCGGGCAATTGAGCGCGGGCAACCCGCCGTCGATTGCAACGGCAAGCATCAACTCAACGACGAACCAACTCATTATCCAGGGCCAGAATCTCACACCGTCGCCCACAGTGACGCTGGGAGTCATTCAACTTACCGTAGTAACCTCTACTGCGACCAAGATTGTGGCTTCGGTGCCCGCGAATCTGGCGCCGGGTGCGTACCTGTTGAGGGTCACGGTCGCCTCGCAGAACGGTTTCTTCGTGGCCGTGGACGGAGCCCAAGGCCCGGCCGGACCGGCAGGACCCGCGGGGCCGCAAGGGCCCCCTGGGTCGTTGACCCTGCCTTTCTCGGGGCAGCTCACTTCGGGCGGCAATGCGTTTGAAGTCGAGCAGGTCGGCCTTGGAGGCACGGCGTTCTACGGCGTCGGCGGGTTCACCGATGGCAGCCTGCAGATCGGGGGCTCGGGCCTGGCCGGCCAAGGAGGCGCGACCGTGAGCAACAACGGCTCGGGAGGCTCGGGAGTGTATGGGCAAGGCGGGAATCCAGTCGCCGCGGCAACTGTCGGCGGCTATGGAGGCCAGTTCTACGGGGGCACCAACGAGTCTGCGGATGTTGCCGGCGGCGCGGGCGTGTTTGCGCTGGGTGGCGATACGGCTCCCAACGGTGTTTCCTCCGGCCCCGGGCAGAGTGGTCTGGGCGTAGGTGGCGACGGGGGCGACTTCTACGGTGGTGGCAGCAGCGCCGGACCGACCCAAGGTGGGATTGGCGTGGTTGCCGTGGGCGGGGCAACCGGGACCAACGCAGCCGGCGAAGGTGTCGGCGGCGACGGGATCGACGCCTACCCGGGGCCCGGGCCGTCTTCTTTGAATTACGGCCTCGCCGGCTACTTCGCGGGAAACGTGTTTGTCAACGGAAACCTGGCTAAATCCGGCGGGTCTTTCTTGATCGACCATCCGACCGATCCCGAGCACAAGTATCTGTTGCACTCCTTCGTGGAATCGCCAGACATGATGAATATCTACAACGGCAACGTAGCGACCGATGGCTCGGGAACCGCCGTGGTTAAGATGCCGGAATGGTTTGAAGCTCTGAACCGCGACTTCCGTTATCAGTTGACGGTGATCGGGCAGTTCGCACAGGCGATCGTGGCGTCGGAGATCTCGGGCGGCAGCTTCGTCATCCGCACTGACCGGCCGGGCGTCAAAGTGTCCTGGCAGGTGACGGGGATCCGTCAGGATGCCTGGGCCAACGCTCACCGCATTCCGCTGGAAGTGGAGAAACAGGCGCCTGAGCAAGGGCACTATCTGCACCCGGAATTGTTCGGGCATGGCGGCGAGCCGGATGTTCACGAAGTGCGTCATCCGCGGCCGGCAATGAAGCAGAGATAGCACAAGGAGGAGACCAATGACAAAGACCACGATCCTAGCGTTGTTGTTGTGCGCCTTCGCCGGGTTGCTGCCAGGCGCGGTGCAGGTGCCGGTGATTGAGTCGGCGGCAATCAATTCGGCCGCGAATCAGATCACGATCAGCGGTGTAAACCTGTTGCCCGCAACAGGGATGCCCGCGGTGGGGCTAGGGAATGCGGGATTGACGGTAGTGAGCGCCACGGCGTCGACGATTGTGGCGACACTGCCGCCGTCGCTGCCGCCAGGGACCTATGCGTTGAGGGTGACGGTTGGAACACTGAGCGCGAGGTTCGATGTGGCGTATACGCAGGCAGGCGCGGGTACGCTGACGCTGCCCTATCTGGGGCAGGTGACATCGAGCGGCAACGCTTTCGAAGTCGAGCAGTTCGGCGCGTCGAGCACGGCGATTTATGGAGTCGGCGTGGGGACCTTCACTATAGGCGTGTCTGGGCAAGGTGGTGCGGCTGCCATCGAGGAAGCAAGCGCCGGCTCCGGAGTGTACGGCCAAGGCGGGGCTCCCGTCGCCAACTACTCGTATGGAGGTAATGGTGGCGAGTTCTACGGAGGGGGCATCGAGACCTCGGGGAATCTGGCCGGCAGCGGAGTTCTCGCGCAGGGCGGCGATTCGACCGGCGCCGGGGGCGATGCGCTGGTCGCGTTTGGGGGGAATGGAGGAGGCTATGCCGGCAACGGGATTGAAGCCGTCCCTGGGTCGGGTGGGACGGATGGGTTGGGCTACGGGATCGCCGGCTATTTCGGTGGTGTGGTCACGGTTGCCGGAAACTTGAACAAGGCCGGCGGGTCTTTTGTGATTGACCATCCGACTGATCCGGAACACAAATACCTCTATCACTCGTTTGTGGAATCGCCGGACATGAAGAACATCTATGACGGCACCGTCATTACCGATGGCTCGGGAACCGCTGTGGTGAAGATGCCGGAGTGGTTTGAGGCTCTGAACAGAGATTTCCGTTATCAGTTGACGGCGATCGGGCAATTCGCGCAGGCGATCGTAGCATCGAAGATCGCCAGTGGCCAGTTTGTGATCAAGACGGACAAGCCTGGAGTGGAAGTGTCCTGGCAGGTGACCGGGATCCGGCAGGATGCCTGGGCTAACGCCCATCGCATTCCGGTGGAAGTGGAGAAAGCGGCGCCTGAGCAAGGGTACTATTTGCATCCGGAATTGTTCGGGCACGCAGGAGAGCCGGACATCCACGCGTTGCATCGCCCGCGGCCGGCGAAGCAGGAGAGATAAAACGTAGAGCAGGCGCCCTTGACTGACCCACAAAACAAGAAAGGAAACTGTCATGAAGAAACTAGTTGCAGTTGCTTTTGTAGTTCTCACTGCCGCGGCAGCCAGCGCCGCGACGCGTTACCAGTTCGTGACGATCACCGTGCCGGGGTCGGTGCCGTACTCCACCATCCCTATGGGAATCAACAATGAATACATGATCGCCGGCTATTACCAGGACAGCGCGACCTTCGGTTGGCACGGTTTCACTTACAACCTGAAGAAGCGCACCTGGGCCTATCCCATCGACTATCCCGGAGGGGCACCCGGCTCCACGTGGGCCACGTCTATCAACGATTCCAGTGTCGTAGGAGGTTTCTACTTCCCAGTTGCGGGCCTCCCTTACACCTTGAGCTTTACAGACTCGGCCGGTGTCTTTAGCCAGCTTGATGTACCCTGCGCCGACGGTGGATTGAACAACAGGCTGGCCGGCATTAACAATACGGGCTTCACCGTGGGCAATTGTTTTGTCAGCTCTCAATCCTACAGTTGGGTCTGGGCGCTTGGGAATCCGGCTGTTTTCAACTGTCCGGCCACCGCTTTGACCAGCGGCGCGGCCGCTATTAACAACAACGGACAGGTGGTTGGCTGGTACACCACTAGTCCGACCCAAGGCGGTGCGTACGTGGCGGGCTACGGCAACTGCGGCTACGCGGTGAATTATCCCGGAGCAATAGACACCGAGCTCACCGGGGTTAACGACTCCGGGGAGGCTATCGGGTGGGCTGCGGCTGCCAACGCGGTCGATCACGGATTCTTCTATACCATCTCCAGCGGCAAATTCGCTAAAATCGCCCCGCCGGCCGCGGCAGTGAACGGATTGGTTACCGCGGGAATGAACAATAGCAACTGGTTTGTTGGCTGGTATATCGACAACAACTACAACAACAACGGGTACTTCGCCCGGCCGGTTACACAGTGATCGGGCGATCGTCCGATCGGCGCGCGGCCACGGCTCCCTGACAGTCGGGGCTCAGTAAGTCGGGCGTGAGTTAGCGGTTGCTCGAGTTGCTGAACAAGTTCCAAGTCTAGCTTAAAACAACGGAGGAGAGAAATGACAAAACTTTCGATACTTGCGGCGGTGCTTCTTTGCGCTTGTGCCGGGATGCTGCCGGGCGCGGGGCAAAATCCAGTAATCACGACCGCGACCATCAACTCGGCGGCCAACCAGATCACGATTTCCGGACTAAACCTGGCGCCCGCCACGGGGACACCCGCGGTAGGGCTCGGAAATGCGGTACTGACGGTGGTAAGCGCGTCCGCGACGCAGATTGTCGCGACACTGCCGGCGTCGCTGGCTCCAGGGTCGTATCAGTTAAAGGTGTTGGTGGGAACCGTGGTGGCCAGGTTCGCGGTGGCGTACGGGGCGCAGGGTCCGGCGGGCCCACAGGGACCGGCTGGACCGCAAGGTCCGCAAGGGCCGCCAGGCACGTTGACGCTGCCTTACTATAACAATGTATCGTCGGTCAGCGACGCCATACAAATCCAGCAGTTGCTCGCCACGAGCGGTGGGATCGCCGGCATTGGCGGACCCAGCGGTGGCAGTCTGGGAAGCGGTGGCTTTGGTTTGTCCGGCCTGGGTGGCGCCGCCGGGGCAGCTGGCCAGTTCGGTGGCTTCGGGGTGGCTGGGGAAGGCGGGGATGCCGGCGCCAGCAGTGCGTATGGCGGCGATGGGGGCTATTTCCGTGGAGGCGGGAGCGACTCCGCCGCGGTCTACGGTGGCGCGGGTATCTATGGACAGGGCGGTGACGCGGTGGCGCCAGGTCTTGCCGGCAGTGGGATCGAATCATGGCCGGGGACGGGGCCGTCCGACAACCTTACTTATGGGCTCGCCGGTTATTTCGCCGGATCCGTGAATGTCAACGGCAATCTGTCCAAAGCCGGGGGCTCCTTTGTCATTGATCATCCCATCGATCCCGAGCATAAATACCTGTATCACTCGTTTGTCGAATCGCCCGACATGAAGAATATTTACGACGGCAACGTCGTAACGGATAGCTCAGGAGCGGCGGTGGTGAAGATGCCGGATTGGTTCGAGGCATTGAACCGGGACTTCCGGTATCAGTTGACCGCAATCGGGCAGCCTGCGCAAGCGTGGGTGGCTGCGAAGATTGCCAATGGTCAGTTCGTGATTAAGACTGACAGGCCGGGCGTGGAGGTGTCCTGGCAGGTCACGGGAATCCGGCAGGATGCCTGGGCGAACGCGCACCGTATTCCGCTCGAAGTGGAGAAGGCGGAAGCGGACCAGGGGCACTATCTACATCCGGAGTTGTTTGGGCGCGGGCGAGAGCCGGATATTCACGAGTTACATCATCCGCGGCCCGCGAAGAAGCAACCTGAGAACAACGGGAGGTAAGTCATGGAGAAACGGATGATGAAGACAACCATGCTCGCAGCGGGGCTTCTCTGCGTTTGCGCGGGGACGATGCCGGGCGCGCAGCAATTTCCGGCGATCACGACGGCGACCATCAACGCGGCGGCCAACCAGATTACGATCACCGGCCTAAACCTGGCGCCGGCAACAGGGACGGCCGCGGTAGGGCTGGGAAATGCGGAACTGACGGTGGTGAGCGCGACGGCGACGCAGATCGTCGCGACCCTGCCGGCGTCGCTGGCTCCGGGGTCGTATCAGTTGAGGGTGTTGGTAGGAACCCTGGTGGCCAGGTTCGCGGTGGCGTACGGCGCGCAAGGTCCGCCTGGACCGGCTGGGCCACAGGGTCCGCAAGGGCCGCCAGGCACACTGACGCTGCCTTTTGCGGGGCAGGCGTCCTGGGAGGGGCCTGTGTTCACAATCAACCAGTTGCTAGGCGGATATCCGGCAATTCTCGGCGTAGGTGGTCCGCCCGACAGTTTAGGCCTAGCCGGCATTGGCTTGGCAGGAGTGGGCGGCCAGGCTACGGACCCGGGCCAAGTCGGCGGCGAGGGAATGGCGGCCCATGGCGGGGATGCCAACGCCACCAGCGCTCTTCCCGGCGTTGGCATATATGCGGGTGGGGGTAATGCGACAACGGGCGGCCAGTTTGGCGGAAATGGGATTTTTGCAGTTGCAGGAATCGGGCCGACGGACAACCTCACCTACGGACTCAGCGGCGCCTTCTTGGGGCCTGTGTATGTCAACGGAAACCTGGCCAAGGCTGGTGGTTCGTTCGTAATCGACCATCCGACCGATCCCGAACATAAGTATCTGTATCACTCGTTTGTCGAGTCGCCCGACATGAAGAATATCTACGACGGCAACGTGGTGACGGACGGATCGGGAACGGCGGCGGTGAAGATGCCGGAATGGTTCGAGGCGCTGAACCGCGACTTCCGCTATCAGTTGACGGTGATCGGGCAGCCTTCGCAAGCGTGGATCGCCTCGGAGATCGCCAACGGCAGCTTCATGATTCGCACCGACAAGCCCGGCGTCAAGGTGTCCTGGCAGGTGACCGGGATCCGGCAGGATGCCTGGGCCAATGCGCATCGTATCCCGCTGGAAGTGGAGAAGGCCGCGGGGGATCAGGGGCACTATCTGCATCCGGAATTGTACGGGCACTCGGGAGAGCCGGATATTCACGAATTGCATCATCCGCGGCCGTTGAAGAAGCAACCGTAAAAGAATTGGGGAGAAAACACTTAGAGGAGAAAACAAAATGACGAAACGATCGATACTCGCAACAGTTCTGCTTTCGCTCAGCACCTGCACGTTAGGCGTGGCGGCGCAACCGCCCACAATTCTGAGCGCGTCTATTAACTCGGGTCTGAACCAGGTCACCATTAATGGCACACACCTGGAGACGGCAACAGCGGCTCCCACGGTGACCCTGGACGGCGCGCCGCTCGCGCTGGTGACACACTCGCCAACTCAGATTGTGGCCACCGGTTTTCCGACCCTGGGGACGGGGACCTTTCAGTTGAAAGTGACTGTGGGCACGCTCACCGGGACCTTCGACGTGTGGAACTTCGCGCTGCCCTTTGTGGCGTCGGACAATACGGGTCCCATCGGATTTCAAATCATCGAAAACACCAATGGGGGGCTTGGAATCTACGCAATAGGCGGCGGTCCTGTATGCTCGAGTACGCCTTGTCTCTCGGGCAACGGGGTGTTTGGGATCGGCGGCGGCGCCACCACCGGCGAAGGTGGCATAGGGGTTCTTGGCCTTGGCGGAGAGCTCTCCGGCGCGGGTGCCTTAGGTCAAGCCGGCGGCCAGTTCGAGGGCGGAGGAAGCGTTCCGGGTTCGGGGATCGAAGTTCATGCCGGCCCAGGCGTCTATGCCATAGGCGGACCATCGTGCTGCAATGGCGAGGCGGGCGATGGCATCTACGCGGTTCCCGGGCCAGGCCCCAGCGACGGCATGACCTACGGGCTTGCGGGCGCTTTCGGCGGCAACGTGTTGGTGGCCGGCAATCTGTTGAAGTCCGGCGGGTCGTTTGTCATCGACCACCCGGCCGATCCTGAACACAAGTATCTGTACCACTCGTTCGTGGAATCGCCGGATATGATGAACATCTACAACGGCAATGTGGTGACCGACGCTTCCGGAAGGGCGATGGTGACGCTGCCCGCGTGGTTTGAGACGCTCAACCGGGATTTCCGCTATCAGCTCACGGCAATCGGCCAACCGGCCCAAGCCTGGGTGGCATCGAAGATCGCCAACGGCCAATTCACGATCAAGACGGACAAGCCGGGCGTGGAAGTGTCGTGGCAGGTCACCGGGATCCGGCAGGATGCGTGGGCCAACGCTCACCGCATTCCGCTGGAAGTGGAGAAATCGGCGGGGGACCAGGGGCACTACCTGCATCCGGAACTCTTCGGGCACGAAGGGGAATCGGGAATCCTCGAACTCCATCACCCACAGCCGAGGAAGATGCAGCCGTAGAAGAGCTTCGCGCCGACCCTGCTCGCTCGCCGGCGATGAGATCGAGGACAGGGCGGCGCGCACTTTGCAGAACTGCGAATTAGCGCTTCCGGGTTGGGCGGGCCGGTAGGGGCCGCAGTGGCACGACTCGCCCAACAGCTCCGATTCAATAAGGTAAGATAGAAGACGGAGGAATGGCCGAGCGGCTGAAGGCGGCGGTCTTGAAAACCGTTAACGGGGTAACTCGTTCGGGGGTTCGAATCCCTCTTCCTCCGCCAGATCTCAAAATCGCTGCGGCTGGCAGCTAAGTCCATGTTGTTTGTGTGAGTTGCACGGTTCGAAAGTTGAAATTGCGCAAATGCCTCGCGGAACGGCATCCGCGACTCTCCGCCCTTCCAGGTCGCAGCCTCTAGAACGAGCCGGAGGAGTTTTCGCTGCTCCGCCACGGATTGCTTGAGGAAAAGGTCAGCGGCTTTGGCCGTGAGTGCTATTAGGTCCACCGCTTGGCTTACCGGCAGTAGCGCGATAGATTGAGCCTCGGCGAGCCTACGGCGCATCCGATCCTGTTGTTGGCGCCTCTCTCCGGCTTTCTTATCGTAAGTTCCGGCGTCAATGCGCCCGTCGAGCCGGTTGCCGTCGAGCGCATCCAGGCGATTTTGGAGTCGAATCAGTTCGGACTGATCGCGCCTCACAGTTTGCTCGCGGGCGGCATGCTCGCTCACGTCGCTGGCCACGAATTCCTCGTGCAACCAGTCCAGAATCGGGCGGGGAATCACAAGCTCATGCAGCCCCTCCGCGAACTGGCCTTCCAGAATCTCCTCGCGCGTATAAGGCTCCGCGCATTTGCCGCGGCACCCGTTCTTGACCTCGCCCACCAGGGAACATCCGCAGTGATCGCAGCTCACTAGCCCGGAGAAGGCAAAATCGTAAGTAACCTTGCGATGTTTCTTCTCGTATCGACCATCGAGGATCCCCTGCACCTGTTCCCAGATTGCGCGCGTCACCAGCGGTTCACGGATTCCCTGGTAGATCCTGCCGGCATAGTTGAACTCGCCCGTGTAAATGCGATTCCGAAGAATCTTGTGAAGGGTGCTGGTGGGCAGGGGAAGCGTATCTTTCGCCCCGCGTTTCCCACATCGGACTTCGGCAGCGAACCACAAGATGAACAAATCGCTGCCGCCGTCAACAACAGGAGCGAGCAATGACACTTTCGATGTCCGAGCAGGTGTTTTGTGCTTTTCTGGCTTACAGATGCATCGGGATTATAGCCTATGTCACGCCGACAGGTCCGCTACCTATCGTTAGCAGTGCCAACTATATTAACGCCCTTATAGGGAACATATCGAGACTTTTGTAATATCTTTGTCGTATTGCGCTTGGCTGGTGTCCATTGGCACCTAACCCTGCTAAGTTAAACGTTCAAGAGATCTCTTAATCTCTTTCCCAACATGATTCAAAATTATCCCAAGGGATCGCCGGCCAGGATCCTGCTTTCCTCCGTCTTCGGCCCGTATGCGCAGGATGACACCTACGGCAGCCGCGCCATCAACCCGATGGAGCTGTATCATAACCAGGTGACGCGGGGACAGGGCTCGTTCTCCCTGCGCAGTTTCCATCGCTCCTGGGGCATCCTCATGATTCAGGAAAACATCAACGCCCCCTGCGCGGTCCTGGACTTCCCCACACACGAGGTTTTTGCCAGGGAACTCACCGAGCACCACTACGACATAGTCGGCATCTCGTCGATCATCGTGAACGTGGGCAAGGCGCGCGAGATGTGCCGCATGGTGCGCGAATTATCGCCAGGCAGCACCATCGTCGTGGGCGGCCACATCGCCGCCATCCCAGGGATCGAGCAGATGCTGGACGCCGACCACATCGTCAAAGGAGACGGCATCGCGTGGATGCGCCAGTACCTCGGCGAAGACGTAGACGCCCCTATCCGCCACCCCGACCTCGACTCCGGATTCGACCTGAGGGTACTCGGCGTCAAAATCCCTGCCGCCTTCGGCACTACCAGCGCGACCATCATTTCATCGTTGGGTTGTCCCATGGGGTGTAATTTCTGCACTACGAGCGCCTTCTTCGGCGGCAAGGGCAAGGTCCTCAATTTCTACGAGACCGGCGAGCAGCTTTTTCGCGTTATGGAGCACGCCGAGAAAACGCGCAACAAGCGCTCTTTTTTCATCATGGACGAGAACTTCCTACTACAGAAGCGCCGGGTGATGGAACTGCTGGCGCTCATGAAAGCCGCCCGCAAAAGCTGGACGTTCAACGTATTCTCTTCCGCCAACGCCATCGCCAAGTACACCTGTGAGGAACTGGTGGAGATTGGCATCGCCACAATATGGCTGGGACTGGAATCTCCGGGCTCAAACTACGCCAAACTGGATGGCGCCAATACCCTACAGCTCACTCGCGAACTCCGCGAGCACGGCATCGTGGTGCTCGGCTCCACCATTATCGGGCTGGAGCACCATACGCCGGAAAACGTCAACGAAGAGATTGAGCACGCCATCGCGCACGAGACTGATCTGCACCAATTCATGCTGTACACTCCGGTCCCCGGCACGCCGCTCTACTTCGAGATGGCCGCGCAGGGGCGAATGCTCGATGTCGATCTGGCGGACATACACGGTCAGCACGCCTTCAACTTCGAACATGCAACGATCTCGCGCGAGCAATCCACGCGAACGCTAGCCTGGGCGTTTCAACGCGATTTCGAGCGCAACGGTCCCAGCCTTTTCCGTATCTGTCGCACCACTTTCGGCGGCTACCTGCGCTATAAGAACCACCCGGACCGGCGCATCCGCGAGCGATGGAACCGCGAGTCCCGCACCTTGCGGCACGCCTGGGTAGGCTTCATCTGGGCGATGGAGCACCGGCTCACCAAGTCGAACCCGGCGATTGCGGCCAAGATTCACGGTCTGCGCATGGAAATGCAGCAGGAATTCGGCCTGATTGCGGTACTTGCGGGCAAACTGCTTGGCCCCGTCCTGTGGTGGACCAGCCGCCGCGAGGAGAAGCTTCTCGCCGCCGGCCGATGCTACGAGCCCGCTTCCATCATTGACCGCCGCAACTGGGTGGATGAACCCGGACGATCCCGAACAGAACGCGCCGTCGATAAGGCTCGCAGCCTGGCGCCGGACTTGATCACCCTGGAAACAAGCGATAGCTCAGTCTGAGGGTTACTCGGCAAGAGGTGGCGTTTTTACTGCCTGCAACGTTCTGGGAGAGCAGGTGCTTTCCGCTGGACATGTAAACAGGGACGGAACAGGGAGCCCACGGTGGCTGATCAGGGCGTTATCAGGCCCTGTTACGCTCCTGTTATCGAACGGCGGCAGAGTTTCTGGGATTTACCTGAATGGGAACTATGCTTGTCGCCCAGTGTTCGGGTCTTGGATGGTGCCTTTACGGCAAGACTTAGAGGTGTCAATCGTAACTACTCAAGACAGCCGTGTTGGCGACTACTCAGCCAGGCCGCCTGAAGAAGAGCGCGGCACGCCAAGACTTTGGCGATGGCCTTCATCGTCCCTCGGGGACCGCGGGACCGTTTCCGTCTGGTGCTACGGCCGGCGGGACTTCTCAACCCAAGCTTAGAGAACACCACGTGCCGAAGGAGGCTGTGCCCGAACGGCACTGTGTTAGAGAGCGTGGACTTCACTACGAGCAGGCTGGCGCGCCTGGAGCGGCTCAACCGGCTGGGCACCGCGCCGCAACGATTGCGGATTCAGTAAGGCTATCTGAAGACGCTGCCCGACGACTACACCGGACCGCGGCACGTGGTTACGGTTCTTGCGGATCACGGGGCTGAGCATCGCTGCTAGCGCCGCGCGGCAAACGATTCCAAAGTGTTGTAGGGACGCAAGCGCCGCTGGGCCATCAAAACCAGCCCCCGGACGGCACGAGGCCATTGAGGCGCAGATACGTGACGACATTGCCGTAATGCAAGGCGTCATGATTTGCGACTTGCGTCAAGACGGACACCTTGTTCGTCTTGGCGCCCCAGAAGTCCGCCGGGTCATTGAGGTGCGCATCGGTGAACCCGGAGTACACGCCATCGCAGTAATCGAACGCGCCTTTGAGGTGGGCCATGATCTGGGTCTTCGAACCCTTCGCGGTAGCCGTGGCGGGGTTCGCTTCACCCTTGACGTTTGAACACAATATGTCACAATATGTAGGACATATCCGCGTCGCGCAGTGCCACCCCGCAAAACTAACTGCGAGCGCGCGACATCAAAACATCAATTGCAGTGTACCCCGTTGCCACCAGCGTGAGTACCGCGCAAAGGTAAGTCAACGTCAACCGGCACGCCACCGCCACTGAGGCCGGCATCACATCGACCGTGCCCGCCACCACCGTCAGCAGCAGTGCAATCGACAAGCCGACTACGCTCCAGATAAGGGCGCCCTCAAAGACGCGCCTGGCAGGCGTGCGGTTGGAACTCT
>JBEKPZ010000097.1:0-23771 GCA_049520215.1 Bryobacteraceae bacterium
CGCGTCACGCCCGTGGGGCGTACCTTGAGAAAAACCAGCCTCGATGAACTGCCGCAGCTCTTCAATGTTCTCCGAGGCGAAATGAGCCTGGTTGGTCCGCGTCCGGACCAGGCAGAGCAGATCCGGTTCTACACCGAAACGGAGAAGCGCAAGCTCGAAGTGAAGCCCGGCATCACGGGCCTCGCCCAGATCAGCGGACGCAACAACATCTCCTGGGAGCGCCGCAAGGCTCTGGACGTGGAATATGTCGACCGCCAGTCCTTCTGGCTAGACCTTTCCCTGTTCGCCAGAACGATCCCCTACGTGCTCCTGAGAAAGGACATCCATACCGATGGCCACAGCCCAAGCGACCGCGCCACTGCGTCGCATTGAAACGCCGTTTGGCGCCGCTGCGTGGCGCGCGCTCGATTGGGATACCGAGCAATTCGGTATTCCCGCGGCCCGCCTCGATTCGCTCGAAACCTCGGGTTCCTATAGCGACGCCCGCGCACACAACCGGGAATTGCTTCGGGCGGTGCTGGCCGAGTGCCGCGAAGGCGGCATCCGGCATCTCTCCGCGCGCGTCGACACAGGCGACGTGGCCGCCATTCCCGCGCTCGAAGAGGCCGGTTTCGAATTGATCGATGGCATCCAGACTTTTCTGCTGCGCATCAAGGGGAACCCGATGCCCGCGCCCTCCGGCACCCGGCTGTTCGAGCCTGGGGACCTGCAGGAGATTCTCGATATCGGCCGGACTGCTTTCTTCTTCGACCGGTTTCACGCCGACCCCGCGCTTCCGGCAGTGGTTGCCGACCGCGTCAATGAAACCTGGACGCGCAACTGCTGTCTGGGGATTGCAGCCGATGCGGTGGTGGTCGCCCTGGAAGAAGGCCGCGTCGCGAGTTACGTCACCTGCCAGGCGGACAGCCAGGAGCGCAATGGAATCATCGTCCTGGTGGCCACGGCCGTTTGGGCGCGCGGCAGAGGGGCGGCGCGCCGCGCCAGTGCCGCCGCCCTGCACTGGTTCGCCGATCGGGGAATCGAAACCGTCGAGGTGGGAACTCAACTCCGCAACATTCCCGCCGCGCGCCTCTATGAAAGCCTGGGGTTCCGGCTGACGCGCACCAGTCTTACGTTCCGAAAGGTTCTTTAAATGCGCAATTCGTTTCTGCCCTATTGCCTTCCGTTCATCGGCGAGGAAGAGATTGCCGAAGTTGCCGATAGCCTGCGTTCCGGTTGGGTGACCACCGGTCCCAAGGTGAAGCGCTTCGAAGAGGAGTTCGCGGCATACACCGGCGCCAGACACGCCGTAGCCGTGAACTCCTGCACCGCCGCACTGCACGTGGCGCTGGCGGCACTGGGCGTCGGCCCGGGCGATGAGGTGATCGTGCCCACGCTGACCTTCTGCGCGACTGCCAATGTGGTGGTTCACCTGGGCGCGATGCCGGTGATCGTGGATGTGGATCGCAACTTCCACATAGCTCCGGATGCGGTCGGCCGCGCGATCGGCCCGCGCACGAAGGCCATCGTGCCCGTGCACTACGGGGGCCAGGCGTGTTCGCTGCGGGAGACCCTGGAACTTGCGGCCAGCCATGGAATTCCGGTGATCGAAGACGCGGCGCATGCCGCCGGGGCCGAGTACGCGGGAAGCAAGATCGGGACTCACGGGCGCGCGGTGTGCTTCAGCTTCTATGCCATCAAGAACATGACTACCGGCGAGGGCGGCATGATCTCGACCAATGACGACGATCTGGCCGCGCGCATGCGTCTGCTCTCGTTGCATGGCATGAGCCGGGACGCCTGGAAGCGTTACACGGAGGCCGGTTCCTGGTATTACGAAGTGCTGGATGCTGGCTACAAGTACAACATGACCGATATTCAGGCCGCACTGGGGATTCATCAACTGCACCGGTTGGACGGCTTCATCCGGCGCCGGCAGGAGATCGCGGCTATGTACGACGAAGCTTTTTCCGGCATCCCGGAGATCCTGCTGCCAGCTCGGCTGCCTAGCAGGAATCACACTTTCCACCTCTATCCGATCCGGCTCGCAGCGGGGCGATTGCAATTGAACCGGTCGGAACTGATCGATGAGTTGCGGGCGCGCAACATCGGCGCCAGCGTGCATTTCATACCTCTGCATCGGCACCCGTTTTACCGTGACCGCTACGGGTATCATCCGCGGCAGTTCCCGGTTGCCGAGGAGATCTATCAAGGGCTGCTCTCCCTGCCGCTCTATCCCAAGATGACCGATCGGGATGCGCGCGATGTGATCGCCGCGGTTCGGGAAATCGTCGATGCTTACCGCGTCCCGGCTGGCCGTTTCTGCGAAGAAGGAGTTTCCAGTGCTGCGATCGCTGCGCAACTTTAGGTGGCAGGAAGCCGTTCCGCGCATCGCCGCGGACTTCATGATCGTGCATGTCAGCATGATCGCAGCCATGGCCCTGTCCGTGGTCTACCAGGCAGGGGCAGGCAACGCCGTGGCGGCCTATGCGATCGTCTCCGGTTTTCTCCAATACTACACGGTGTTCTTCTGGGTCCTCTCTCCGATCTTCCCTCTGGTCTTTCTGCTGAACGGATTCTACACGCATTCGCGCGCCTACGCCGGCCGCTACAAAGCACTGGTCGTTCTCCGTGGCGTGGTGGTAGCGGCCCTGATTTTCTTTGCCGCCAATTTCCTGCTCTTTGGCTATGCCAAGGTGGGCCGGAGCGTGGCGCTGCCGTTCGTCGTGCTCGCGGCCATTGGCACGGCTTCCGCGCGAATCCTCAAGGATCTCTTCGAGAAGCGATACCTGCTGAAGTCCAAAGCCACCGCATCGCTGGCACGCCGCGGCGATTGGGTATTGGTAGTGGGCGGCGCCGGTTACATCGGCTCGGTTCTGGTGGAGCGGCTTCTCGAAAAAGGCTACCGGGTGCGGGTCCTCGACAGCCTCCTCTACGGCGACCAACCGCTGCGGCCGGTGCGAAGCCATCCCGATTTCGAACTAATCGTAGGCGACTGCCGGAACATCCAGGATGTGGTCCGAGCGGTACGTGGCGTGGACTCCATTATCCACCTGGCGGCAATCGTGGGCGACCCGGCGTGCGAACAGGACCACGGGCCCGCTCTCGAAACCAACTACGCCGCCACCCGCATGCTGATCGAAATCGCCAAGGGGCACGGTGTCAGCCGTTTCCTGTTCGCTTCGAGCTGCAGCGTATATGGAGCGACCGACGTGGAGATGGATGAAAACGCCGCCGTCGAGCCGATCTCGCTGTACGGCCGGACCAAGGTCGACGCCGAGCGCGCCCTGCTGGACGCCAGGAGCGACACCTTCCACCCCACCATACTGCGCTATGCGACGGTGTTCGGCCTGGGTTATCGCCCGCGCTTCGACCTGGTGGTCAACCTGCTCACCGCGAAAGCCTGCCAGGAAGGCGTGATTACGATTTACAACGGGCATCAGTGGCGGCCGTTCATTCATGTGCGCGATCTGGTGGAGGCCACCGTCCGAGTGCTGGAAACGCCGGTGCGGCTGGTGAGCGGCGAAATCTTCAATCTGGGCGACGGGCGATTGAATCACACCCTGACCGAAGTCGCGGAAGTGATTCGGAGCGCATTTCCGGACGTGCGAGTCGAGCACATCGACAGTTCCGACCGCCGCAACTATCGCGTCAATTTCGACAAGCTGTTGCGCCGCACCGGCTTTCGCGCGCAGTACAGCTTGCGCGATGGCGTGGACGAGATCGTAAAGGCTTTCGAGGAGCGGCTGATTACGGACTATACCGATCTCCGCTACCACAATCAACGCTACCTGAAAGCCGTCGGCAGCCCGGCTCACAAGGATGAAGTCGACGCGCTGGTCATGGCGGCATTCTCCAATCACAGCCAGGATCACACGGTTTTCGTTACGGCTCACGCGTCTTCCATATAGCGCGGCGGCGGTTGGCCGATTGACAATCGGCCGCGGCTTACCAAGCCGCCCCACAAAAGGCGCCTCCCCCGGAATCTCAATCAGTGGCGATATGACTACGCTCTACACAATTTCAGGTCCCGCTTCCAGAGCCTGGAGATTCCCGCAGTGTCCTTTCCTGATGGAGTGCTCAGGCACGGTGCTCGAGCAGATCCGTCGGGAAGTGGAGCAAGCCCGCAATTCTTTTCGGGAAGCGCGCGAAACCGGTGGCGTCCTGTTCGGGATTCACGAGCGCGAAGGCATCCGCATACTGGCCGCGAGGTTACTCCAATGCGAGCACGCCTTGGGCCCCGGGTTTGTGCTTTCCGCGAAAGACGAGAAACACCTGGCCCAGCTCATCGCGGCTCCCGCCAGCGACCCCGAGATGAGAAGCCTGGAGGCCCTGGGCTGGTATCACTCCCACCTCCGCAGCCGGATCTTTCTCTCCGAGCGCGACCTCGAAATCCATTCCCGCTATTTCGGCGCTGCCTTTCAGGTCGCCCTGGTCGTCCGCTGCGAATCGGAACGGCCCGCTCGCGCCGGTTTCTTTTTCCGCGAAGCATCGGGCGAGATGCGCGCGGAGTCCAGTTACGAGGAGTTTTCGATCGAGGCTCCTCCGTCGGCATCGCCGCAACTCAGGCCGCCGGCGGTTTCCAAGCCGGCTCCATCTCGCCGGCGGACGCCGCCCCTCGCGAAGCCCCCGGAGCAGCAGCGCCAGCGGGAGGCGATCTGCCCCAAATGCGGCAGTACGCACCTCCGGCGGTCGCGCAGGAATGGACCGATCGAGCAAGTATGCGCACTTTTCGGCTTCTACCCGTACCGCTGCCATGAGTGTCTCTCACGGCCTTTCTTGAAGACATCCAGTCTGCTGGAACGCGCCCGGACCAGTCGCCGGAAACGGCCGGAAGAGCGCCGAAGAGCGCGCGAGCGCACGCGGCGGGAGATCTTACTGTGGGGCGGGGGGATTCTCGGCTTCCTGGCGATCCTGTATTACCTGATTCGGGACAGCGGCCCGAAACCCGATCAGCCCTAAGATCGCATGTCCTCACGTTTGCTATACCCGCTCTGGCTCCTCAGCATTCTCTTGGTAGCGACCGGTTCGCTGCTGCCTGCCACTTCGCCCGTGATGCGCGCCGTCGGAAGGCTGCCCGTTGGCGGCAAGCCCTGCACTTCTGCGCCTACACCTGGCTGGCGCTGCTAGCGCTACTGGCCATCAAGCACCGGTCTCTCGCCGTCATGGCGGCCCTCGCGATCATACTGTTGGGCGTGGCACTGGAGTTTGGTCAGAAGCTGGTGCCGGGCCGCGGCAGCTTTGAAGTCCGCGACATGTTCGTTATAATGGAGCCGAGGTTCTTACCGGTATCGCAATCGGCATGCTGAGCCGCCGTATGGTCCCGGTGGTCAGCGCTTGACTTTCGACTGCGCGCTCCCGCCCCGCCCGCTTATCCCACCCGCTACTGCCGCATGGACCGCGGATGCTCGGCATCGCCGTTGGAAACAGTGCCACCTCTTCGCCGGCCGCTGCCCTTCGGAGGCCGGCGTTCAGGGTTGCCAGCGGCAAGCCCTCCCGCTGAGCCAATTCCGGATAAACGGCATCGTAAAGGGATAGCTGGGGAAAGGTTAGGCAGAAAGGAAGCAGTGCCCGATTCCGGTGAGCGCGGGCCAGCCGGAGGACCGCGTTTTCGTCGGGAGAACGCGACCCGCCGCCGCCGTTCGTTCACGATTAGGATTAGGATATTTCGCACCTCGAACCACCACAAGCTGGGTACCGCGGCCTCTTCGGCGCGCATGCGATCGAAAGCCAACCCGGCACCGGGGTGGTCTTCTCAGCAGGCGGGAGTCGATGCATCCAGGACGAATGCCATCAGGACTTTCGTCCCTCATCGCGGGCCGCCGGCAGTGAAGGATGCGTGGCGGAAGAGTCCCCGGTGTGTCAGTCGATCCGCACGCGGGCCAACACGAAATCGCGCGAGTGCGACGCTGCCTTCATGGCCTCTGCAACTTCTCCGGCCGGACGTCTTCCGGAAGGTCGTCAGGGTACCGGCTCGCGATGTAGTATCGTTTGAGGAACACGGCGTCATCCACGAGCTCGCGGAATGAATCGTCGAACGCAATGCGGTCCTCAAGCAGCACATCGAGGTGATGAATTCGCTTTGGTGGTTGCCCGCGAAGCAAGAGATACCCCTTCAAGTATTTCTCGACCGCCTGCTGGCATAGAAAACAGATGGTGGCGGCCGGACCGCCATGTTCAGCGAGGATCGCTGCGGCGGCGTAGTCCTGTTCAGCTTTCAGCCGCCACGTCTCGAACGCTGTCACATCGTAATCCGGCGTCATGGGCGTTGATAGACAACCTGGCCGGTCGACAGAATCTCCCGAATGAAAGGACCTTTGCGACGCAGCCGCTCGTCCAGGTCCTCAGGAGTCAATACGAATAAGTCGTACGGCACACCGGACCCAAACAGCCGCCTCGTCAGGCGCACCTCGCGCTCCCGGCGCGAAAGCGTCGACCGGCTGATCACCAGCAGATCGATGTCACTGCTTTCCGTAGCCGTTCCGCTGGCGTACGAGCCGAATAGAATAACCTTGTCCGGTCGTTCCGCTTCAACAATCCTGGCTGTTAACTGCGCGATCTCTTCGTAATACATGTTGCCGCAGGTGAAGTTCGCACCTGTGCCCCAAGTATACAACGGCGATGCTTACGCTTCCCAACGGCTGAACCGCGCGGGATGCGGACACGTCTTGCCCCAGAATCGGGAAAAACGATGAACGCCGCTCGCCGCTTCATGGTTGCCCCCCCCGGCCTCGCGGCCAGCGCACCGCTGTCGAACTCGGCAGGCCACGAAAAACGATGGCCTGCCCCACGGCTAAATTTGCTGCCCTGGACACCGGCATGAAGATCCTCATTCTGGCTGTCATCCCCGCCGCGGCCTACCTGGCTTACTGGCCGCTTCGCCTGGCCTGGGCGGACCACCTTTCCCGTGCGGCCGACGCCGAAACCGTGGCGCGTGCCGTGCGCCTGTCGCCGGGCGATGCCGACTTCCGCCTAAAGCTGGCTGCCGCCCAGCAAGCGGCAGGCGCCGATCCCACCGCCGCGCTCGAAGCCGCCGCAGCCTTGGATCCCGGAAACGCGGACGCACTGGCACGGCTGGGCGTAGCTGCCGAGATGCGCGGGGATTTGCGCGTCGCGGAAAGCCGCCTTCTGGAAGCCGCCCACGCCAGCCACCAGTTCGCGCCGCGCTGGGCGCTTGCCAATTACTACTTCCGCCGCGGCGACCCAGCGCATTTCTGGCCTTGGGCGAGAGCGTCCCTGCTGCTGGGCTATGGCGACCTGAAACCGGTCTTCCGGCTTTGTTGGGATATGAGCCAGGATGCCGGGCTGATCTTCGAGCGTGCCATCCCGGCGCGCCGCGAGGTCCTGGATGCCTATGTCTGGTTCCTGATGCAGCGAGGCCAGTTGGCCGCGTCCGAACCGGCCGCTAGGAAGCTGGCCGCGCTGGACACCATCGAAGGCCAGCCGACTCTGGTCGCCTGGTGCGATCGGCAACTCACTGCGGGCGGGGTCCCCCCGGCCCTCGAGGTCTGGAACACACTATGCGCCAGGCATCTGCTTCCCTACACACCGCTGGACCCGGACCGCGCGCCGCTGACCGACGGCGGATTTCGGGCGGCACCGGTTGGCGGGGGCTTCGGCTGGCGGCTGGCGCCGGCGCCCGGAATCACCCTGGGCAGGAACCGGTCGCCGCGGTATCTGTGGGTCGCATTCAGCGGCGATCAACCGGAAACGTGGACGCCGCTCATGCAGTTCGTGCCTGTGACCCCGGGCGCGAGCTACCGTTTGCGCTTCGAGTACCACACGTCTGAACTCCCGCCCGCCAGCGGTTTGCGCTGGAGCGTCTTCGACGCGCGCACGGGCAGCGATCTGGCAACCGCGTCGCCCTGGCTTTCCAACCCGGATTGGAAGCCCGCCGAATTGCGCTTCACGGCGCCGGCCTCCGGGCTGGTGCGCTTAACCCTTACCTGCCAGCGCCTGCCGGGTGCTATGCGGATCGAAGGTTCGCTGGGGCTGCGCCAATTGTCGCTGGAGCGCCGGCCATGAGCCGCGCCAGAGCTGCCCTGGCAGTATTGCTGGGCTATGCGATTCTCACCATCTGGATCGACCAGCGCTGGGCGTGGGGCGCGGCGCAGTGCGCGGTTTTTGTGTCCCTGGCTGTCTGGGCCGCCGGCCAACTGCGGCACCCCTCTCCCATTCGCGGGAGCCTGTGGCTGGCGCCGCTCTCGGCCGCGACGGTTTGGGCCCTGCTGCAGCTCGCCACCCAGCGCACGGTTTATCGCTGGGGGACGTGGAATGCCGCGTTGAATTGGGCCACCTGGCTGGCGCTGTTCTTCCTGGCGCTGCAACTGTTCGAACGATCCGCGGCGCGGCACTGGTTTCTGCGCTTCGCGCTGTACTTCGGAGCCGGGCTGGCGGTGCTCTCGACGGTCCAGATGTTCACCTCGGGCGGCAGGATTTTCTGGCTTTTTCCGAGCGGCTACACGGATCTGGTGATGGGGCCATTCGTCTACCAGAACCAGTATGCCGCGTTTCTGGAGATGATCCTGCCGATCGCGCTGTGGCAGGGGTTGCGCGACCGCCGGCGGGCATTCGCCAGTTACGCGATAGCCGCGGCCATGCTGGCTTCGGTGATTGCGGCAGGCGCGCGCGCCGGCTCCGTTCTCCTGTCGGTAGAGGTGGCCGTGGCGCTGCTGGTGGCCTGGCGGCGCGGCATGGCGCCGGCCGGAACGGTGGCCCGCGGCTTGGCCGCGTTCGTCGCCATGGCCGTGCTATTCACCACCATTGTCAGTTGGCAGACGCTCCGGCAGCGCTTCGAGCAGCCGGATCCGCTGGCGCAACGGCGCGAGTTCCTGGTCTCCTCGCTGGCCATGCTGCACGACCGCCCCGGCATGGGGTTCGGACTGGGGAACTGGGCGCGCGCTTATCCGCAATATGCGCTATTCGACGACGGTAATTACGTGAACCAGGCGCACAACGATTGGGCGCAGTGGGCCGTGGAGGGGGGCGTGCCGTTCTTCGCGATCTTATTATCCTTAGTAGCGATGGCGGGGCCGGCCGCGGTGCGCTCGGTCTGGGGGATCGGCCTGGTGTCGGTTTGGGTGCATTGCCTGGTGGAGTATCCGCTGCAACAGCGGCCTGGCCTCGGCGCGTGGTTCTTTGTTTTGTTAGGGATGCTGGCCGCCAGCCGAAGCCGGGGCCGTGCGGAATCCGACGATCACCCGCGCGGATAACAGCCCAAAACCTTCAGCACGTCGGCCAACTCACCCAGGTGTCCGAGGGCGTTTTGGGCGGCGGGCGAATCCACCCGGCCCAGAAAGTCCAGATAGAAGAGATACTCCCACGGTTTGCCGCGTAGCGGCCGGGATTCGATCTTGGTGAGATTCAGATCCCGAAGTGCGAAAGCACTCAGGCAGCGGAACAAAGCGCCGGGGATGTTGCGTGTGGAGAACACAAGTGAGGTTTTCCACTGCGCATTTGGGGGTATCCTCAGATTTTTCCTTCGGGTATATTCCGGAGTCCTCAGGAGGAAAAAGCGGGTAAAATTCCGGCGATCGTCTTCGATCGAGCGCCGCAGGATGCGTGCGCCATAAATCTCGGCGGCTACCGCGGAAGCGATGGCGCCGGCATCGCCGAGTCCTTCTTCCATAATCATTTTGGCGCTGCCGGCGGTGTCGTAATACGTCACCCGCTCGATTTGCGGGTGGCACGCGAAGAAATCCAGGCACTGGTTCAGCGCCACCGGATGCGAGTACACCCGCCGGAGGTGGGAGAAGGGCACGCCCGGAGGCGCCATCAGGTTGTGGACGATGCGCACGCTGGTCTCGGCCACGATGGGAAACTCGTAACGTTGCAGGTGATCGTAGTTCTCGTGAACCGAGCCTGCCAGGGTGTTTTCAATGGGGATCACAGCACCCGCGGCGGCACCCTCCTGCAGGCTGCGGAAAACGTCCTCGAAGCGCGGGCAGGGGAGCAAGTCGATGGCGGCGCCCAGCAACTTGCGGGCGGCCTCTTCGCTGAATGCACCGCGTTCGCCCTGGAATGCAATGAAGGACTTGCGGGCTGTGCGGGTCATCGCGCGGGGCCGTCCCATCGGCGCACGTTCTCATCGGGCACGCCCATCAAGTCCAGCACGCGGTCCACGCTGTGGTCCACTAAGTCGAGCACGGTCTGCGGGCGATTGTAGAATCCCGGGATGGGCGGCGCGATGATGGCCCCCATTTCGGTGAGCGCAACCATGCTCCGCAAGTGGCCCAGGTGGAAAGGAGTCTCGCGCACCATGAGCACCAGTTTGCGCCGCTCCTTTAGGGTTACGTCGGCGGCCCGCAGCAACAGATTGGAGGCGATGCCGGCGGCGATGGAGGACATGGTCTGGATGGAGCAGGGCGCCACCACCATGGCGTGTATCGGAAACGAGCCGCTGGCCAGGCGGCACGAGATATCCTCCAGAGAATAAGAGTAATGGACCGTTTTCTTCAGATCCGCGGCGTGGCTGCCGGTTTCGAGGAACAAGGTCTTCTCGCCGGCGCGGGTCAGCACCAAGTGGGTTTCCACGGCCGGATTGCGGCGCAGCCGCTCGAGCAGGCGTACGCCGTAGATAGCGCCGCTGGCGCCCGTGATTCCCACTACAATTTTCAAAATCGGCCTCTCACGCCGATTGTTGTTCTGAATTCAGAACAAAATCGGCAACTTTCACCTTGATTCGAGCCGCGTGCCCGGATATAATCGCAAGCGGTACATGGGTATCGCCGGGGTTGCCTGGCAGCGCCGGCCGGGCGTCGGCAACGCCAGCATCCCCAGACCGAGTATTATAGCCGGGATCGTAACATGGAAGACGCCGGACACAGGCTGAAGCGGGCACGCGAGCGGCTCAACCTGCGTTATCGCGATGTCGAGCAAGCCAGCAACCGGATCGCCGAGCTGCGCCAGAACAAAGAGTTCTCGATCGCTCTCAGCCGTCTTTCCGATATTGAAAACAAAGGGACGGTTCCCACTATCTACCGGCTTTACTCGCTCTGCGCCATCTACCGGCTGGACCTCACGCAGGTTCTGGAGTGGTACGGAGTGGATCTGGCGGTGCTGCCCGCGGACGCCGCCGCCCTGCCGCTGGAGGATACCCACCTGCTCGGTTTTGGACCCGCCATACACGGCGAGGTTCAGGTGCCGCTGGTGATCGACCCGGCGGTGGATCTAACCAAAACCACCTATCTGAGCCGTGCCATCCGGCGTTGGGGCAGGCTCCCGCTCTCTTTATTGAATGCCGTGGATCTGATGCATCATCGCTACGCATTCGTGGGATCGGAGGATTGGTTCATGTACCCGATCCTGCAACCTGGAGCGCTGGTGCTGATCGATGAAAGCCGCCGCAAGATCGTCAACTCCGGCTGGAACAACGAGTTTGAGCGCCCCATCTATTTTCTGGAACATCGCGGCGGCTGCGTGGTGGGCTGGTGTACGCTGGTCGGCGGCCAGTTGATCCTGCAGCCGCATCCGGCCTCGCAGTGCTCCCCCGTGGTCTATGCCCATCCGTCCGAAATCGACGTGATCGGCCAGATAACCGGCGTGGCTATGATCCTGGATCAGGGGAAACGGCGCCGAACTCGCGTTTGAGCAGGGCGAGCAGGGTTTCCAGATCCCCCGCGAAAAGCCGCTGCTCGAAGTCCTGCGCCGTGGACGGCGCCCAACCTTTGTAAGGCGTCGTGGCCGCCCAGCCGGCCAGCATGGCGGCTGGATTCGGGGTTTCGGCCAGGTACTCCCGCAGGTCGACCTTCTGCTGTTCCAGGTTCAGGCATAGCCAATCCTGGAAGACCCGCGCATGGCTGCGGCGCAGAGTTTCCGCGGCCTCCTCCTCGCCGACCATTTGCGCCAAGCCGGCATGTTCGTATACGCCGCTGGTCTGGTTGCGCAGCGAGGCGAGATACAGCACGCGGCCAAATAGGCTCGGGATGCGGGCCAACGTGTGGCGCCAAAGGTCGCCAGCCGGCTCTTGTCCGGATCGCCGTTCTGGCCTGAATTGTCCAGTACTCATAGAAAGCTCCGGTGGCTCCGCGCAGCGGCCGACTGCAAAAATCGGGTTATTAGTTCTCGGAAAGATCCCGCGTTTACCCCGGAAGGACTAGGAGTCCTGGAATTATTGTACCTCATAGACCCTTTTGGTTATCCTTTGTTAACAGGCGTTCCGGATTCGGAAAAGTTTTGCCCGGCGTCGCCGCTTCGACCAGCCACCGTATAACTTTATGTCATAGTTACTTTAGTTAACAAGGAGAAAAGACCCCATGTTTAAAAAAGTCTTGCTGGCCTTCGTGCTGGCACTTACGTTTCTTTCGGCCATCGGCGTACAGGCCAGTGTGCCACCGCCTTCCTGCAATCCGTGCCCTTGGGTGAATTAAACTCGCAATCCCTACCCGGTATCGGGGAATAAGGCCCGCGGGCGCAGCGGTTTGCCACATTTCATCCGGTGTGTTGATAGAATCGGGTTTCGAAGCGTAGCTCCGGAGTCCCAATGGCTGGCATCCTAGACTTGCTAATCGTGGCAGGCACCGCTATTTTGGCCGTCCGCCTGTTCGCTTTGGGTCTTAACCGTCGATACCGGGTCTTCTTTTTCTACCTGATCTTCGCTACGGTGCGGTTTGGAGTGTTCGCCAGCCTTCGGCAAGGGAGCAATGCCTACGAGAAGATCTGGGTCCTGACGGAGCCTCTCGAATGGCTACTGTATGTCCTGGTAGTGCTGGAGATCTATGCCCTCGTCCTGCAGGACTATCGAGGCCTGTCGACGATGGGCCGCTGGGTTCTGATCGCCGCGGTCGTAGTGGCATTGTTAGCTTCCGCCATCAGCCTGATGGCGCCGTCGCAGTCCACGCAGAGCCACCTGATGCGTTATTACTACGTGGCTGAGCGGGCAGTGTACTTCAGCTTGGTAGTCTTCCTGCTTTCGATTCTGGGCTTGCTGATGCAGTACCCCATCACGCTGAGCCGCAACATCGTCGTCCACAGCATGGTTTTTTCCGTTTATTTTCTTGGCGAAACCGCCATTTATCTGCTTCTCAGCATGCGCGGATTCGCGGTCCATTCCCTGGTCAGCAATGCCCTTTCCGCGATCACGTTGGCAGCGGTGGGGGCCTGGCTGGTGATGTTGAATCGGGCCGGAGAAGTCCGCCAGCTGACGCTGCGTCCCCAATGGATGCCCGGCCGGGAAGAGGAACTCGTCAGCCAGTTGAACCACCTGAACGTGGCGCTGCTGCGCGCCACCCGAAGAATAGACTAAAGTGACCATTGCTTTTCAGTACCAGACGGGCTATCCTCAGCCTGAGAGTGAACGAAAGTATGGATCTCATCCTTGGCCTAGCCGCGTTTGTCTGCCTGGTGGTCGGCGCGGCGTTGGCGTTTCTATTTCGAAGGCTGATCGCGGGGCCCAAATCGCTCCCGGTATCGGTGGATTGGATTAACGACCTTTCCATTGCACGGTACCGGCCTATGGAACGATTGTTGGACGAAGAGGATTTCCGCTTTCTGGCCAGTCAGCCCGGCTTCGAAAAGAGGATGCTGCGACGCATCCGATCAGAGCGCCGGAGGGTGTTCCGGGGGTATCTGGCTAGTTTGAGCCGCGATTTCAGTCTGGTCGGCGCCGCTTTGCGGCTGATGACGATGTATTCCGCGCAGGACCGTCCGGATCTGGCCGGAATCCTGTATAAGCAACAGGCACTGTTTGCCTTCGGCATGTTGGCAGTACAGTGGCGTTTGTTGCTGCACGCTTGCGGTTTGGGAACCGTGGATGTTCGAGGCTTGGTGCGCGCCATGGAATCGATGCGCCTGGAACTGCGGCAGATGATTCCCGCCGAGGGCGCGGCCGTCGCTTAGAGTGGGGTGGGTCTCCAGACCAGGCCTCCAGACCCGCTCCTCTACCGCGTCTTCGCATCTCTTTGGGCTCTTAACCTCGCTGCCAAAAGCCGGCTGAAAGCCGGCTGCGGGCATGATTGCCCGCCCCACAGATCTCCCTTCCTCACAGCTTCTTCAGTATCTCCTTAGCTTCCTTTAACCTCGCGAACTGCTTCTCCGCTTGACGGAATTCCCGTGTGTGGATGCGCCTCCGGGCCCCACTGTGCTCTACGGGGTAACGCAGATGCAGCATCTCGTGAAACATCACGTATTCCAGACCCAGGGCCGGCGCCGTTGGATTGTCGAAGATCCGGCTTATGATGATCGCGTTGTGCGACGGATCGAAATGGCCCAACCTGCTGCGCGAGGCCCCGCGGCTCCAGCCCAACAGCGGCCGGGCCAGTAAGCCTTGAAAGTGTTCCGCGTTCAGCGCCTCGAACACCGCCTCCAAGTTATAATGGCTACCTTGTGGGCCAGAGACAAACTTGCGACCGCGGATCTGGCGGACCAGGTGCATCTGGCGCCGCACGTCCCGCCGGTTCAGGTAGAGCCGGTAGCGGTGGGCGTAGATCCGCGCGGCCGGACGGCGAAACAGCTTGCCCAGCAGAATATAGGCCAGGGCTTCCGCCACTGGAGCGGGAGCGCTCTCCAGCAGATCGGAGATGCGCACCTGGATGGCCCCGGATTCCATACGGATGAAACTGTCGGCATTCGCGAAGCGGCAGAACTCCACGGCGATCTTGGGGAGTGGAGTGCGAGGTTTGAATTCCCGGAAGACACGGGCGTAGATTTCTTCCGGGCTTTCGAAAAGCAAGGCGCTTTGAAATCCGGAGACGGCCAAGCCCGAGCCGTGGTCTTGCATTTCCAATAATTTAGCATATCAGGGCCGTATAGGCCTTGGAGGAAACTTGCCGAAAGTGAAAATCAGCGCGCTGGGTTGCTATGTGCCACCGGGCGTGCTTACGAACAAAGATCTGGAGCGCATGGTCGACACCAACAGCGAGTGGATCATAGAACGCACCGGGATCTGCGAGCGGCACATCGCCGCTCCTGAAATGGCCACCTCCGACATGGGAACCGAGGCCGCGCGCGTGGCGCTGGCCGCCCGCGGCATCACCGGCGCCGAACTGGATGCCATCCTGGTCTGCACGGTGACGCCAGACATGCTGTTTCCGGCCACCGCGTGCCTGATCCAGGACCACTTGGGCGCACATCGGGCCTGGGGCTTCGACCTGATCGCCGCGTGTTCCAGCTTTCTGTACGGGCTGACGACCGGAGCGGCATTGATCGCGGCCGGGACGCATCGCAAAGTGCTGGTCATCGGGGCCGATACCATGAGCCGGATCATCGACTATACCGACCGGGCGACCTGCATCTTGTTCGGCGACGGAGCGGGCGCCATGCTACTGGAGCCCACCGGCGAATCCGACGAAGGCGCGGGATTCATCGATTTCATCGGCGAAATCGACGGATCGGGGGGCGATTTCCTCAAGATGCCGGCGGGCGGGAGCCGCCTCCCGGCCTCCGCCGAAACCGTCGAGAAACGCCTGCACTACGTACACCAGCAAGGCCAGCAGGTATTCAAATACGCGGTGAAGAAGATGTACGAGATGTGCTCGGAAGTGTTGGATCGCAACGGCCTGAAGCCGTCCGACGTGAGCATCCTGATCCCCCACCAGGCTAACCGCCGCATCATCACCGGCGCGTGCGAACGCATGGGCCTGAAGCCCGAACAGGTGCTGATCAATATCGACCGCTACGGCAATACGACTGCGGCTACGCTGCCGCTGGCCACCCGGGATGCCATCGAGCAGGGACGCCTCAAGAAAGGCGACCTGGTCATGTTCGCCACCGTGGGGGCGGGCTACACGGCGGGCGCCAGCCTCTGGCGCTGGGCGTATTGAAGGAGAGTGGAAGGCGGGCAATCCTGCCCGCCCTCCAATTTCAATAACTTACGGTCGGTTTTCGACGCCTGCGACCTGAGCCGCGACGAGTGGCAGAAAGACCTGACGCTGGATCGCCGGCCGCCGAGAGCTGATAGCTGAAAGCTAGCCGCGGCGGGGCCGTTGCTTGGCCGCCACCGATCTGACGATGGTGCGGCGCCTGCCTGTCGAGGGCAGCGGCGTCTTTGCCTGGGCTGTGGCAGCGCGCAAGAGCGCCTCCACCTCCGGGCTTCGCCAGCGTGGCCGCATTCTCCAGACGGATGAAGCGATTCTGATTTCCGCTACCCAGCAAGGTATTGGCGGGATCGGGCAGCGTGGCGCCGTAATAGAAGGAGAGGCCCACATCCTTCGCGTTCGCGACCAGCGAAACCAGGCAATCCTCTGCTGTAGGTTGACAGAATAGTTGACAATTCGTGCCACAGAAAGTGACAAAACTCGCCACAGAATGTGGCAAGATCCTACCTAAGCCGGCGCTGGCCGTTTACGCCTGTGTCCTCGATCATCGTAGGTAGCCGGACCCGAACGCCTTCTTCGTCGATGCCACGCCTCTCAGAAATGGGCGTGAGGCGCGACTTCTTCCAGATCGGAGTCATCCAGGTCAGCAATCGCACTGAGAGGCGCGTTCGTCCGTGACTTTGGCTGCGCCCCGGGGGGAAGGGATTTGTGATCGGCACGCCAAAGAATGTGTGGTGAACCAAATCACACGAAGCGCCCACCTCAGTGGTAGACCTCATGCGATCAGCGAACAGTGATTTTCGGAGATTTGTCTAATGTTGGCCACGAAGCTGCCGTGGCTCGCGCTGCGCGATTGCTGCAGTGTTCGTTCCAGCGGTCTTGGCCTTTGCCCCAATCCAGCGGATTGGAGGCTCGAACGGATGGTACTTCGCCACTTTCCTGTGGCAAGTTCGAGGCTTCTTCGACCTTCTTATTGGCGGTGTGGGACTGCGCCGGGGTCGCCGGGATCCTCATGCGAGGGTGAGTGATACGAGCCCTCCACTTGGGTTGCGTCATTGGGTAGCCGACTTCTTCGTCATGGCCAGGACGTGACGCACGATTTCGTCCGGGCGCTCCTCCGGAACAAAATGACCGCAATCCGCGATCGAGCCCCCGTCCACATTTGCGGCTACCATTTCGACCATCTTTCGAATCTGAAGGCCCTGAGCTCTGTCCCCTCCGAGGGCCACAAGAGGCGCTTGTACCTTTTTCTTGGTCAGAGGGGCCGTCTGTTCCATGGTGATGAATGCCGCCCGGTAGACGCCAAGAGCACCAAGCACGCCGTCGTGCCCGGAGAAGGTGCGCAGATACTCGTCTACGGTCGCCGTATCAATTGCATCAGGTGTCGCATATCTCTCGTAAAACCAAGTAAGGAAGGCGCGTTCATTCCCGACGATAAGCCGTTCAGGAACGTCGGGTGCCAGCGGCAGAATCCACCACCACATCGAACCGTTCTTCATGGCCTCGGGCGTATAAGCAATGATCTTCGTGAGAACTTCGGCGAGCATCACTGGCACTTCGATATAGAGAAGACCCGCGACCTCCTCTGGGTGGTCGGCCGCCCAGAGAAGAGCCGGAGGCGCGCCCATGTCATGGGCTACCAGCGTAAGCGGGCGGCCAGCCCCGAAACCGATCTCTCGCACAAGCGCGCGGAACTCTTCCGCAAGAGCACGGGCGTCATAGCCTTCTGTGCCGGCGGGCTTGTCGGAGTCTCCGTAGCCACGCATGTCGGGCACGAGGACCGCGAGCCCTGCGTCCTCCATGGCAGGCATCACCTTGCGCCAGGCGTAGCTGGTGCTGAGGAAACCGTGCCAGAGTAGAACAGGCGGGCCGTTCGGGTTGCCTCCAAGGAGGTAGTGCAGGCGCACTCCATTGATGTTGGCCGTGTTGCTCGCAAAGCCGGGAATGGTTCCGGTTAGTGTAATGTCGTTCATCGCAATCTCCTCTCAATACTCGCTGCTGAGCGGTTAATCAACGGGTCGTCCCACGCTCGTCGAGGAATTGCCGCTGCAGGAAGTCGCCGATATCGTCGAGCGCTTCCTTGGCGGCGTGCAGGAGAGCGATGCTGGATGGGAAAACGTGGGTCATGCCCTCCCAGGAATGGACCTGGATGATCCCGCCTTCGCTTTCGATACGCTCGCCGCAGCGCAGCGAATCGTCAAGGAGTATTTCGTCTTCACCCACGTGAATTCTAACCGGCGGCAGTCCGGCCAGATCGCCATACAGAGGCGACGCCCGCGGGTCGCGCGGGTCGTGCCCGCCGAGGTAGAGTCGCGCCGTGGAAGCGAGCGAGTCCTTAGTTAAGAGCGGGTCCGCCTCAGCACGCGTTTCCATACTGGCGCCCGAAAGCGTCAGGTCGGTCCAGGGCGACATCACCGCCGCACCCACAGGGCGCAACGCGGAGCCGTCCCGCGACTTGGCGACTGGGAACGATAGCAGCACAAGGGCGAGGCCGCCTCCTGCAGAGTCGCCCGCCAGCGCGATTTTTCCAAAGCCCTTCTCGACAAGACCCCCATAACAAGCCTGCGCCTCGTCCACTGCCGCCGGAAACGGGTGCTCTGGCGCTAAGCCGTATTCCGGCACGAAGGCGGCCACCTTCGCCCGCGCCGCGACCTGTCCGGCGAAATGTTGATATGCACGCGCCGAACCGACGACGTACGCGCCACCATGGAAATAGAGAATGGCCGCACCGGCAACAGCGTCGTCCGGCCGGCACCACCATCCAGTCACGCCACCCATCTCCGCTTCCTGGTAAGTCACACCGTCAGCCGCCGGCGTCTTCTCCATCAGCTCATCGAACGCCACGCGGGCCGATGGCCCGGTTACGCTCCCCTTCATGGACGAAACCATCAAGCGCATCCCTGCCATCGTGGCCCGATCCAGCGGATCGATGGGGTAACTGATCCTCACGGGCTACGCCTCTCTAAGAAGTTCGGTGCGGTACTTGGGTGCGAGCGCTTTCACCTTCTCGATGAATGCGGGCTGCTCTTTTTCGTCTAGCTTTGGCGGGGGCGTGGTACGCGTGGCGACGGGCACTCCAACCTCTATGAAGAATTTCTCCTGTCCCGCTGGAGAGCAGATACAGAGCATGCGCACTGGCTCGGTGGACGTGTTGTGAAACTGATGTGGCGAATTGGCAGGAATGTGTAGTGTGTCGCCGGCGCGCACGAAGGACTTCTTGCCACGGAAGGTCGCTTCCATCTCGCCTTCGAGCAAAATAAAGGTCTCCTCGAAGTCGTGCCGGTGCGGTGGCGGCCCACCGCCTGGAGGGATATGCATATCGATCAGGCAGAAATGTCCATTTGTATCTTCGCCTGACACGGTAATGGTGTAAGTATCGCCGACCAGACCGATGTGAGGCAACTTGTCGGGTTGCGCCAGCGTGAGAGTGCGTTTGGGGTCGTCTGGCGGGATCGTTGGTGAAACAATTGACATTTCGTTCTCCTGTCGTAATGTTCAGACCTGGTTTTGCCAGTTTAGGGCGGTTTCTTTCGCAAATTCTTCGTATCGACGAGGCGGACGCCCCAGCAGGTCCGTTAGGATCTCGACGTCTCCGGCCTCCGCGACGAAGCCACGTTCGAGATATCCCTGAAACATCATACGGATGTCGAACGCCGACCACGATGGCACCCGCTTTCTCATCTGCTCCTCGAACGCGTCCATGTCGTTACCGGAATAGCGAATCTCTTTGCCCAGCAGCCCGCTCCAAATGGATGCCATCTTGGGACCACTCAGCACCTCCGGACCGTTGAGGTTGTAGGTTTTGCCATAGCGTCCGTCGGAGGTAAGCGCAATCGCTGTGGCCTCGGCAATATCTCGGATGTCGACTGCAGAGACGCCCGCCTGGCCGAGAGGCATGGGGTAGATGCCAGCCTTTGTAAGCGCGTCTCTTAGCGTTGCATCGTTCTGAAAGAAGTAGTTCGGGCGAATGACTGTGAACGGGACATCGAACTCCCGCATAGCGTTTTCAATCGCGAGCTTCGAGGCAAAGTGTGGAACATCCTTGAAGCGGTCCACGCGAAAGACCGAGTGATAGACGACATGTTTCAGCTTCAGGCGTTTAGCCAGATCGTAGGCGATCAGGCCCTGCGTTAGTTCATCGGGACTGACGGCGTTCAGCAGGTAGAGCTTCTCCACTCCGTCCAACGCCTTCCGTACGGAGACCGGATCCAGCAAATCGCCGATCGCGACCTCAACGCCATTCGGCGTCGCAGTGCCTTGCTTGCGTACAAGCAGACGAATATCTGCATTACGCTTCAGCAGCTCTTTCACGACTTCCGCACCAACATTGCCGGTTCCGCCCGTCACTAAAATCTTCATCGCAGCGCGCTCTCCTTCTTCACCTCAATGATGCCTTATGGGACCATCCTGATCCACTCGCTGGCGCAATATGGTATTGCGCCGATGCAATACCGTGGTAGCCTCAACCGAGAGGGGACGCTCTTGATGAATGACCTCGATCTCAACGATGTCCGTGCGTTTGTTGCGGCGGCACAGGCGGGCACACTAACGGCTGCGGCAAAGGAGTTGCGGCTCCCTACTTCTACGGTGAGCCGGGCGTTGACGCGGCTGGAGCAGCACGTTGGCGTCCTTCTGGTGCAGAGAAGCCCCAGAGGTCTTGTCCCGACCGACCCGGGGAGGGAGTACCTTCAATCGTGCAGACGCGCGTTGCAGACCCTCAAACACGGCCGCGAATTGCTGGATGGCCGCCGCGCGAGCCCAAGCGGGCTCATTAAGGTGGCCTGTCCGGTCACGATGGCCCGCGATGTCTTAGCGCCTTTGCTGAAAGAGTTCCTTCGACGCTACCCTGATCTGCGCGTTGAGATCGAGCCTTACGCAGCGGGTTGGGATCAGGAACCCCGGGAAGACGTGGACGTTTTCTTCAAATTGCGGGCGCCGAAGGATTCCTTGCGACGCGTGCGGCCCTATCCAGGTACTGTTCGAGGGCTTTTCGCCAGCCCAGACTATATCCGGGCGTCTGGTAGCCCGGCGAGTCCAGATGACCTCGCAGCTCACATCTGCGCCGGTTCCGAAGCCTGGAAGTTACGCCAGGGCAAAAAGATCGTGACTCCAAATATCCTTTTTCGAGTGGTTACCAGCGATCCGATGGTTGCTCTGAAACTCGCCATCAGTGGGTTTGGCGTCGTTATCCTGCCCTTATGGATGGCAAAGAGTCCAGCCGTCCGCGACGCTTTGACGCCAATTCTGCCCCAGTGGACCCCTGAACCGATTACCCTATGCGCACTTTTTTCCGGCCCATCTCGCCTGACGCCTAAAGTTCAAGTTCTGCTGGACTTTCTTGATGAATACATCGGAACGGGCCGGGACCCCAGGCTCAATCAAGATGTCGCGAAAGGGTACTTCACAGACCGAATTCTTGCGCCAACATCGGGTCCCTGAGCATGAGCGCCACCGGGAGGAAGACGCACTGACGAGTTCAGAGACCTGGATCTACGAGAACTGCATTCTGTTTGGAATCCACTTTGACGGTTTGCCTATATCCGCCGATTGAGGGGAACCCTGCTTGGGCAGCGCCACAGGCAAGTGGCTGGCATCTCAGGCCCGCTTGAAGCAACGCCGATCCAACTGATCGGTACCTCGCGGAGTTGTCGGTGTGAAACTTGTCCTACGATTAAGTGATGGCGAGGTATTTGCAGCGTACGTCCCTAGTCGTCGGCGACTCAGAATGAAATGGCGGGGCGGATCGAAGCATCCCGCATCGCTGCGGCGTTGGTCAGGGAGCGGCCCACTGCGGCGGCGGAGCGCAGCCTCGGTAGGATTGTGCCACGAACTGTGACACAAATTGTCAACAAGTCTGGCAAAACCGTCGTGTGCGACCTTTAGAATCAGCGGGCGGAGCTGTCAACTACCGTGGCATCCTACACAATCCGAACTGCGTTCGGTCGCGCTGAATCCGATGACGAAAAAGTTGTAGTTGTCGTAGACCAACTCATTGGCGGTGGGAAATCGTTTGCGCAGCGCCGCACGCGACGCGCGTATCGCTTTCGCAACCTTGGGGTCGAACTTGGCGATGAATCCAGCCACTTGCCTGGCGGGCGATTCCAATGTCACTGTCCCACTCTAGCAACGCTCTGCCACAATTGTGAGGGGGATCAAATGGCCGCTGCTTACGACGCCATCGTTATCGGAACTGGACAGGCCGGCCCGTCGCTCGCGGCGCGCCTGGCCAAGGCGGGGATGAAGGTCGCCATCGTCGAGCGCAAGTTGTTCGGCGGCACCTGCGTCAACACCGGAGCGCCTACGCCGCCCACATGGTCCGGCGCGCAGCCGAGTTCGGAGTGGATGCCGGCGGCGCCTGCCGCGTCGACATGCGGCAGGTGAAAGCCAGGAAGGATGCCATATCGGGGAAATCGCGGACGGGGCTGGAAGCATCGCTGAAGAGCATGGACAACTGCACGGTCTACGAGGGCCACGCCCGCTTCGAGTCGCCGCAAGAAGTAAGCGTGGGACCGCACCGGCTCACCGCCCCGCGCATCTTCATCAACGTGGGCGGGCGCGCGGTGGTGCCGCAAATGCCCGGATTGGACCAGGTCGCGTATCTCACCAACAGTTCCATGATGAGCGTCGACTTTCTCCCCAGGCACCTGATCGTTGTGGGCGGCAGCTATATTGGCCTGGAGTTCGGCCAGATGTTCCGGCGCTTTGGAAGCCAGGTCACGATTCTGGAGATGGGGCCGCGCCTGGTGCAGCGCGAAGACGAAGATGTGTCCGCGGCAATTCAGGAGATCCTCGCCGGGGAGGAAATCGACGTGCGCCTGAACGCCAAATGCATCGGCTTTTCCAAGCGCGGCGAGGAGATTATGGCGCATGCGGAGTGCGCGGCCGAGGCGCCGGAGATCGCTGGCTCGCACGTGCTGCTGGCGGTTGGCCGTCGCCCGAACACCGACGATCTTGGGCTGGAAGCGGCCGGCGTGGAGGTGGACGCGCACGGGTACATCGCCGTCGACGACCAGTTGCGCACCAGCGCCCCGGGCATCTGGGCGCTCGGCGATTGCAACGGCCATGGCGGGTTTACGCACACCGCCTATAACGATTTCGAAATTGTGGCGGCGAATCTGCTCGACAACGACCCGCGCCGCGTGAGCGATCGCATCCCCGCCTACGCGCTGTACATCGACCCGCCGCTGGGGCGCGCCGGCATGACCGAGGCGCAGGTTCGCAGCAGCGGTCGCCGCGTGCTGGTTGGGAAACGTCCGATGATCAAGGTCGGACGCGCGGTGGAGAAGGGCGAATCGCAGGGATTCATGAAGATAATGGTCGATGCGCAATCGAAGGAAATCCTGGGCGCGGCCATCCTGGGCACGGGCGGCGATGAGGCCATTCACTCGATTCTGGATGTCATGTACGCGAAGGCGCCTTACACCACGATTCAAAGGGCGATGCACATTCACCCCACCGTTTCCGAGCTGATTCCGACTATGCTGGGAGAACTGCAGCCGCTCGCCAGCGTGGGCGGGTAGGAGGGATATGTCGATATACGTTTTGGCGTTTCTGATTGGCGTGGTTGCCGGACTTCGTGCGCTGACCCCGCTGGCCGCGGTCAGTTGGGCGGCGCGCCTGGGATGGTTGCATCTGGACAACACATGGCTGGCGTTTCTGGGGTATGCTGCTACACCGTACATCTTCAGCGTGCTGGCGATTGGGGAACTGATCAACGACAAGCTGCCCAAGACGCCCAGCCGGAAAGCGCCTCCGGGGTTTATCGCCCGGATCGTGACCGGTACATTGTGCGGCGCCGCTCTTGGCGTGGCCAGGCAGTCGCTCGTGGGCGCAGCCGCGATGGGCGCAATTGGCGCCGTAGCGGGGACGCTGGGCGGCTACGAGTTTCGGTCCCGGCTGGTAAAGGCAACTGGCGGAAGGGATCTGCCGATTGCGCTGCTGGAGGACGTAATCGCGGTCGGCGGTGCGTTCCTGATCGTGTACACAGGCTAAAGCCTGTGCTACCTAAAACACGCGGCGCTTCAACTTCTCCACGGTGAA
>JBEKPZ010000098.1:0-21891 GCA_049520215.1 Bryobacteraceae bacterium
AATCGCGCCTAGCGTCAGTCAGATTACGGCGATCACAAACAGTGTTTCGGTCACCGTGACGCTTAGCTCGCCCGCGCCTGCGGACTTGACGGCCACACTAACGCTATCGTTTGCCGGAAGCGCTGCCGGGCTCCCCAGCGGAAGCTATGCGGATCCCGGACTCCAATTCGGCCAGGGGGGCACGATCACCACCCTTGTGATACCCAGCGGGAGCTCCAGCGCCTCGCTTCCCGCCAACGATGCGATTCAGGTGGGCAGCGTGGCCGGAACGATCACCGTAACGATCACCGGATTGACGGAGACCCTTAACGGGCAGCCACAGCCGCTGGTTTTGCCGAGCCCTAACCCAAACACTACAATCACGATTCCCGCCAACGCGCCGTCGATTACTTCCGTACAGATCATCGATGTAACGGCGACGGGTTTCACAGTGGATATTGTGGCGGTTTCGGTCACGCGGGATCTATCCGGCGTCAACCTTACGTTTTCCCCGGCGCAAGGAGCCACGCTGAATGGAACCAGCTTCTCGTATAGCGGGTCCCAGATGAGCACTCCGGCGAGTAGCTGGTTCAGCAGCCAGAGCGGCCTGAACGCCGGAGGCGCCTTCGATTTGCAGATCCCATTCACGTTTTCCGGCGACACGAGCGCCATCAGCTCCGTTTCGGTCACGCTGGTGAATTCGGCGGGCACCTCAAGCGCCGCGCCCGGAGTGCAATGAGGCTTTATTGAGTCTCGCGTGATACGGTGACTGCTCCTCTGCATCGGGGCCGTGTGGGGCGGCTAATCTTGGCCTGGGGTCTCCTCTGGGACGCCTTTTTAGGCGGCTCGGGCCGGCTGAAAGCCGGCTGCGGGCAAAATTGCCCGCCCCACACAGGCGCTTCAGGGCAGGTCGTGGCCGGACGTCGTGACGGTGAAGCGTCCGTGCTTCACCCCCTTGATCGCGATCAGCGCGTTCGACAACTTCTCGACCAGCGCGGCCTTCCCCTTAACCAGCACTACCTCCAGACAATTGTCGTGATCCAGATGAACGTGCAGTGCGGAAAGCACCGCCGCGTGATAGTGATGCTGCAACTCGGTGAGCTTTTCGGGAAGGAGGCGCGCGTGGTGGTCGTAAACCAGGGTCACCGTCCCGAAAACCTCGGAATCCGACGACTTCCAGGTCTCCTGGACCAACTCATTGCGGATCAGGTCGCGGAACGCCTCCGAGCGGTTGGTGTAGCCCCGCTGGGCGATGAGCTTGTCGAACTTCTCCAGGAGATCGCCGCTGAGGGCCACGCCAATTCGACACAGGTCGGTCATATGGTTGTCCTTCATTAGGATACATCGCCCGGCGGCGGGGCAGCGGCGCGAATCCAAATTGTTCCCGTAATACGTACTTGAAGAACGTAGCACCCTCGTGATAGTATTACCAATCTGCGTTTGTTGCTACGACGGACGCGCCCTTATGATCCACCGCTCGCAGATTATCCCGCTGCTGGTTCTCCTTCTGGCGCCGTCGGTGTGGGCTGCGGACGGGATGATTACCGGCAAATTGACCGATCTACAAGGAAGGTCTGTCGCGGGGGCCGAACTTCGCTTAGCATCCGGCCACGATTCCAACCCGGTGGAGTCTGTCAGCGATCCAGGGGGCCGGTTCGTCTTCTCCTCTCTGGCCGAGGGAACCTATCGACTCAGCGCCGTGGCTGCGGGCTTTGCCGAAGTTAAGAAAACATTCCACGTCGACGATGGCGAGGCGCTCACCGTGGACCTGCAGTTCTCCCGTCTCGCGTCGCGGACCGATACGATTACCGTGACTGAAGACGTGAAGGAGGTCGATGTCCAGGCGCCCGACCCAGCCGAGAAGGTCTTTGCCAGCGAGGACTTGCTGGACGCGAATCCGGGCCGTCCGGGCGCGCCGATCTCGATTCCGGGGTATCCGATCGAGACGGCATCAAGCGGCATCAAGGCGCCCCAGTATTTTGCGCCGGGTGTAGCGGGCGACCACGGCGAGCCGATCGCGCAATTCATGCAGGTGGGCACCTATCTGGTGCCGAACAACCTTTCGGCGAATGCGCACGGAAATGGCTACGCCGATCCCAACATTTACATTGCGAATGCGATCGAAAGCGTTGAGGTGGATGGCGGCGCGTTCAACGTGCGCGAAGGCAATCACGCATTGAATCTCGGGACGACCTATGCCCTGCGCTCTCATCTCGATCCGTTCTTCACCTTGACGGGAGACCAGCGGGATATCACGGTTACGGCGGGATTGAGTCCGTCCGAACATTCGTGGATCGCGATGGAAGGCTCGTACGGCAATGGATTCCTGGACCGGCTGGAGCACCGCAAGCAGTTCAAGCTCAACGGCGGGCAGGTCTTGCATGCGGGAAATCAAACCCTGACGTTGTTTGGAATAGGGTACTACGGCTTTTCCTACGTGGCGGGACTGAGCCCGATTTACGGATTCAATTCCGTCGATGCCGCCGACGGATGGAAGCAGGAGCCGGACACGATTGATTCGAGACAAAAGGACCAGACGCACACGGCGCTGATCGCGTTGAACGATGTGTGGAAGCTGGGCGAAAATCAGGAGCTTCAGCTCTCCGGCTTTTTCCGCACCTACAACCTCTCTCTCTATTCCGACTTTGGGGACGGGCTGATCCGCCAGAGCGAATTCCGCACGGTGACCGGCGGCAGCGCCGCTTATAAGAAGAAGTTCTCGAAGAGGTTCACGCTGTTGGCCGGGACTGACTACGAGCGCGAGGCCCCACGGCGCGACGATCTGGACCATTACAACTTCTACAATTCCGCCGATCCGAACTATTACGGACCGTTCCTCAAGGTGGACGGAAACAATGTGACCATCACTCCGGTATCGCCCTACATCGCCGGGGAGGGCGAGCTTAGCCCGTATTTCCACTACTACCTGGGCTGGCGGCGCGATGAGATCGGCATCGACAACCAGGACCTGGTGACTCCGGCGAATTCCTGGAAGACGCTAGTGGGGCTAAATTCGCCGAAGGCGGCGCTGACGTTTTTTCCAAAGGAATCCTGGTGGATTCCCGAGGTCGCGGTCAGCTTTGGGAAGTCGTTCTTCACGGAAGATCCCAGAACGGGATCGGCTTTGGGACAGCAGACCGCAACCGGCGCCCCGGCAGCCGTCGATCCGGTGGAGACGGCACGCTCGTACCAGTTGGTCGCGGGCATGCGCTTCCGCAACACGGATCTGAAGCTGACATTGGGACACGAGACCCAAACCGCCGAGTACGGCAAGATCGATCCGGATGACGGCCTGCAGTTCGACCTGGGGCCGGGCCGCATACGCTATATGGCGCTCACGTTGCGCCAGAGCTTCAGTTTTGGATCGCTGCAGGCGACCTTTGAGCAGGCCGACGCACGCGATTTGGACTCGGGACAGGTGACGCCGGAGGCTCCGAGATTGATCGGTGATCTTTCCTGGACATACCAAAAGCTGCCCTTCCGCTTGCAGGCGAGAGGCGAGTTTGAGTACGTGGGAAGGAGGGTGGTTGGGAATGGATGCAATGAAGGCGACCCCAACGACGTAACCTCCTATTGCCTTGGCGTCCCGAACAAGGAGTTCCGGCTAGCGGTGGTGCGGCCATTTCTTGCGGGAAGAATTAACGTCGGCGTGAATATGATGATTGCTCGCGGCTACACGGGGCAGACCACGGAGAACTTCGCCACTGACTATAAACCGGCGTATGCGGGTCCTTTACCGGTTCCCGAGAACCCGATTGCGGAGGTCGTTGGAGTCCGCATCCCTTCGTACGCGAGCCTAAGCTTCACCTACAGGTTTGGCCGCTGAGCGATGGCGTCGTCAGTGTGCCGGTCAGGAGTTTCGGGGCGGTTCGCGCTAAGCCAGCTTGCGCGCGCGCTTGTCGCGGTACATGGCGGCGTCGGCGCGTTCCAGCAGCGTCCGCAGCGAATCGCCGGCCTGCCATTCCGCCACCCCGATCGCGGCGCTCACCGCAACCTTCCGCCTGGCCTCGCCTGCCCGCATGGTGTAGTCGCCGAATACCCAGCGGGAAATGCGTTCAATGTGCGCGTCGATATCCTGGGCGCCGGCATCCAGAACGATGATGAACTCGTCGCCGCCGAACCGGCCGACTGTGTCGGTGGCGCGGAAGCCGGACTTCAGTTCGGCGCTGAATTGCTTAAGGAGTTCATCGCCCGCCACGTGCCCGCATGTATCGTTTAACTGTTTGAACCCATTCAGATCGAGGAGCAGGATCGCGAACGCCTTCTGCAACCCCAAGCGGTACTCGATCGAGGACTCCACCCGCCTGCGGTTGTCCAGTCCGGTGAGCGGGTCCTGACCCGCTAGCCGTTCGGCGTCGTCCAGGCGCGTCTGGTACACCCCAACGTCCGCGCGCAGGCGGGCCACCGATTTCTGAGTCTCGTCGGCCATCGCCTCGGCGCAGGCCCGCAAGTCGATGGCGCTCTTCACCAAAGAATCGCGGATCAGCCGCAGGTCGTCCAGGCCGGCCATGGCCTGCAGGCGGCCCGTGAATTCCTGGAACCGGCGGGTATAGCGCTGATCGCGCTCTCCCGTCAGTTCCGCGGTGTTCGCCAGGATCAGCATGAGTTCCTTGACTTCGCCGGCCCTCTGCTTGAAGTAGTCGGCGGCGGCGCAACCCCACTGGGAGATCTCGGCTTCCACCTTCTGCCCGGTCTGGTGGAGGATGTCCGGTGTCGATTCCGGGGAGAGAGCCGCCTGGAGGTTGAGCAGGTTCTGGCGCAACGTGTTGCCCACCTGCGGGCAGGCTTGCACGCCGCTATCCCCTACGGCGTTGAGCACCGAGCGGTAAGAATCCAGGGTTGCCTGAAAGGCTTTCTCCCCGGCTCGGTCGATCAGCTTCTTGATCGAAATCATGCCTAACTTATCGGCCGAAACCGGGAGGCCGCGCGTGGTTAAGCGCAGGTGGGGGCAGGGCAGGCAACGCCACCCATCACTCCGACTCGCCACTCACCGGTTGGGCGGCGGTTTTTGCCGAAAAACACAGGACTTAGCCGCGCGGGCAGGCTAACCTCGAATCAGGGAGAGCAGATATGGAAGACCACAACCGCAGGACCTGGCAGCCCGCATCGGAACCGGACAGTGGCACCGTCAGTGCCAGCTTGATCTTCGGGCTGGCCATCGTCGCCATCGGCGTGCTCTTTCTGCTGGACAACTTCGGCGTCCCGGTTGGCAATGTCTGGGGGTACTGGCCGGTAATCCTGATCGCCATCGGTCTGGCCAAGCTGGTCGATTCGAAGGAAGCCGCCGGGCGTTCGGGCGGCGCCATCATCCTACTTGTGGGACTGGTATTTATGGCCGATAAAATCCACTTGCCCTTCCTGAGAGATCGCAATCTTTGGGACCTGTGGCCGGTGGCGATCATCGTGGTGGGCTTTATGATGCTGTGGGGCGCGCTGGAAGGCAAGAGCATCTCCGGTGTCGCCGGTACCCGGTTGGGTTGGGGTGCATCGGCAACGCCAGGCAATTGCAACATGTTCTCGATGTTCGGCGGCAGCAATCGAAAGGTGAGTGGCGATTTCAAGGGCGCCGACCTGATGGCGATTTTCGGCGGCGGGGGGCTCGACTTGCGGAACGCCACGATGACCGCGGACGAAGCCGTAGTCAACGTCAACGCCATCTTCGGCGGCTTTGAGATTCGGGCGCCCGAGACCTGGCTGGTCCAAGTGCACGTAGCAGGGATTTTCGGAGGACACGAAGACAAGACCCACCAGCCCGATCCCCGGCTGGTGCCCAATCCCAAGCGCCTCATTGTCCGCGGCGCCACGATCTTCGGGGGACTGGGCGTCAAGAACTGAGGCGCCCGGATGCACCCGCTTCTGGTTTCCGGTACCGCGCTCGCCATTTACCTGTTGGGTTGGGTTCCGCTGGCCGCGCTGTTGGTCTACGTTCTGGAGGCTTCCGGCAGCCTGGGCTGGGGAGCCAGCGCGGCGATCGTCATCCCGGCATGCGTTGTTTATGCTTTCGTCTGCCTCTCGCCGTGGTACGTGGTGCGCATGACGCCGCTGCGGTCGAGCGCGATGCCGCGCATTCTGACCACCAACTTTGGGGCGGCCATCGGCGGCAGCATTCTGCTGCTGGCCATCGCGCGCGCCACGGCGCTTGGGCTTTCGCGCTTTGATAGCTTTCATGGCGTCGATCAGCGCTTCCGGCCGCACGCGCCGCTGCTGTTCGGCATGGGCGTACTGCTCTATCTGCTCTCCGCCGGCATGCACTACGCCATGGCGTCGGTGGAGGAATCCAAGGAAGCTCTGAATCGCGAGATGCAGGCGCTGGTGGCGGCGCGCGACGCGGAGCTTAAGGCTCTGAAGGCGCAGATCAACCCGCACTTCCTGTTCAACAGCCTGAATTCCATCAGCGCTCTGGCGGGTATCGATGCCGCGCGGGCGCGCGAGATGTGCGTGCGGCTCTCCGACTTTCTGCGCAGCAGCCTACGCGTGGGCGAGCGCGAGAGTGTGCCGCTAAGTGAAGAGCTGGCTTTGGCGCACAACTATCTGGGGGTGGAGCAGGTGCGCTTTGGCGGACGACTGGGCGTGGAGCAGCAAATCGCGCCGGAATGCGAAGCGGGCCTGGTGCCGCCGCTGCTGCTACAGCCGCTGGTCGAGAACGCGGTGAAGCACGGTATCGCCAGCATGGTGGAAGGCGGGACCATCCGGTTGCAGGCATGGCGGGTCGAGAACGCGCTGCACATCAGCGTGGAGAATCCGTTCGATCCGGAAGGCGTAACGGCGCGCCGCAATGGCCTGGGATTGCAGATCGTGAAGCGGCGGTTGCTGGCGCGCTACGGCGATCGGGCGGATATGGCGGTGGAGAGCGGCGACCACAGTTATCGGGTGGAAGTTCTGCTGCCGTATGAGACTGGGTGATTCCGACCCCGGCCCAAACGCACCTTTGAGGCTTCTGTCTTCTGACTTCTGACTTCTGTCTTCTGTCTTCTGACTTCTGTCTTCTGACTTCTGTCTTCTGACTTCTGTCTCCTGTCTTCTGTCTTCTGTCTTCTTTTGTGTCCTCAGCTTTCGCCCAGCAGCGCCTTCAACCGCGCATAGCCCGCCCGGCTGACCGGCAGTTGCGTGCCGTCGCGCAACACGGCGATCTTGCTGTCTTTGGTGTATGCTTCGATCTTTGCTACCCGCTCCAGGTTCACAATGTGCGAACGGTGGATGCGGATGAACACCGCGGGATCCAGCATGCCCTCCAGGCTGGAAATGGTCTGCTGTTTCAGATAGGTCTTCTTGTCACTCTTGAGCGCCACGTAGTCGTCCTGCGCTTCGGCGTAATCCAGTTTTTCGACCGGTATCACGTGCACCGCCGGGCCGTCCTTCACCACGATGCGCTGCAAGTACTGCTCGGGCGGACGCGCCGCGGCCGCCAGTTCCGTAGGGTCGGGGGTCTTCTCGCCGAGCCGCTGTTTGGCGCGATCGAGCGCCTTCTCGAACCGCTCCGCGCTGAACGGCTTCAGCAGATAGTCCACCGCGTGCGCATCGAACGCGCGCATCGCGTACGTATCGTAGGCCGTGGTGAAGATCACGGCAATGTCGCGGCCCACCAACTCCAGCACCTCGAAACCATCCAGCTTCGGCATTTGGATATCGAGGAACAGCAGGTCCGGTTTCAGGTCCGCGACGGCCTTCACGGCTTCGAATCCATTGCCGCATTCGGCGAGCACGCGCACATCCGCATGCGTTTTTAGCATCTCGCGCACCAGGCCGCGCGCCAGTTCTTCGTCGTCCACAATCACGGCGCCAACTTGCGCTGTGCGCGCCCGCATGCCGATCGAAGCGCCGGTCTTCTCGCCGGAAGCGGCGGGCTCGTAGCTGCGTTGCAGATTCTTCAAATCCACCAGCAGATCCCGCGCGGATTGATAGCGCCGGTCGCGGTCTTTTTCGAGGCACTTGCGTACGATACGTTCCAGCTCCGGCGGCGTCTCGTAATTAAAACGCGCCATGGCTTCGGGCTGCGCGTGCAGAATCTGCATCAGCAGTTCGGTGGCGCTGGCGCCGGAGTAGGGCAGGCGTCCGGTGGCCATTTCGTAGAGCACCACGCCCAGGCTAAACAGGTCGGAGCGCGCGTCGGCCTCACGTCCCAGCGCCTGCTCGGGACTCATGTAATGCACGGTGCCCATGACCATGCCCGGGTCGGTGAGGAATTGAGTGGCCGCGCGGCTGGCGCCCGAACCCGCGGCTGGGGGTTTCATCTTAGCCAATCCGAAATCCAGCACCGACACGTGCCCGCGCGGCGCGATCATAATGTTGGCGGGCTTGATATCGCGGTGCACGATGCCCTTGGCGTGCGCGGCGTCCAACGCATCCGCCACTTGAATGGCGATCCCGATGGCCTCGGCGAGCGGCAGGGGCGCGCCCGCAATGTGGGCATCCAGGGTCTCGCCTTCGATGTATTCCATCGCCAGAAAGGTGACGCCCTCCGCCTCGCCGATCTCGAACACGCGAGCCACATTGGGATGGCTCAGCGCGGACGCGGTCTTGGCTTCCTGCACGAAGCGGCGCATGCGGTCGGCATCGTGCGCCACTTCCGCCGGCAGGATTTTCAGGGCGACGGGACGCTCCAGGTTCAGGTCCTCGGCCAGATAGACTTCGCCCATGCCGCCTGCACCCAGGCGGGAGACGATGCGGTAGTGAGCCAGGACGGCGCCGGCGGCGAGCGATTCGGGCATTCTTATCCATGGTAGCCTGAGCGCGTGAACTGGTTCTATTGGTCGTTACTATCGGCGCTCTTTGCCGGCGCCACCGCCATTCTCGCCAAGGTGGGAGTCGCAGGTGTGGATTCGAATCTGGCAACTGCGATCCGCACTGCGGTAATTCTGGTCTTCAGTTGGACCGTGGCCTATGCCACTGCGCCGCCTGGCGCGCTGCGGAACCTGACGTCGCGCACCTGGATGTTCCTGGTCCTGTCCGGCCTGGCCACCGGCTTGTCGTGGCTCTGCTACTTCCGCGCACTGCAGCTTGGAGAAGCCTCGCGCGTGGCTCCCGTCGATAAGCTGAGTGTGGCCTTCGTCATCCTGTTTGCCGCGCTCTTTCTCGGCGAACGCCTCACCGTAGCCCGCGGCGCCGGTGGGCTTTTGATTATAGCGGGAGCCATTATTTTGGCCCTCGAATAGAGAGCGCGCATGAACACTCCGAGCGAGATCCTGAAGCGCCTGCGCGCCGCGGGCAGCGCCGCCAACGTCGCTGGCATGGCCCGCTACGGAATCCGTCCCGCCAAAGCTTACGGCGTCGCCACGCCCACGATCCGTTCGATTGCCAGAGAGTTGGGCCGCAACCCGAAGCTGGCGTCCGCGCTGTGGTCCACCAACGTCCTGGAAGCTCGCATGCTGGCCACTTTGATCGCCGACCCTGCGGAAATCCCGGAAGAAGAAGTGGAGCGCTGGGTGCGCGAGTTCGACTGCTGGTCGGTCTGCGACTCTGCCTGCATCGGCCTGCTTTGGAAGACCCCGTTTGCCTGGCGCAAAGTGCGTGAGTGGTCCCGCCGCGAGCCGGAATACGAGCGCCGCGCCGCGTTTGCGTTGCTCGCGGGGCTGGCGGTGCACGACAAGCAGGCTACCGACAAACAGTTCCGCGCCGCGCTTCGGCTCATCTCGAAGGCCGCCGGGGACGAGCGCAATTTCGTCAAGAAAGCGGTGAACTGGGCCTTGCGCCAGATCGGGAAGCGCAACGCCGAACTTCGCGAGGCAGCCATCGAGGTGGCCGAGTCGTTGATCGCCACCGAGTCCCGTTCGGCGCGCTGGATCGGCCGCGACGCACTGCGGGAACTGCGTCGCAAGACCGCGCTATGAAGTTCGGCGGCGGCGCTTTTCTTCGAGCGTTCGCCGCATGATGGGAAGCACCGCCAGATCCCGTTCGTTGCCGACTTCTTCCTTGACGGCAATCAGGGTTTCGAGATCCAGAACCCGCACGCGCAATCCCTCGGCCACTTCCAGTTCGTGCGTGTGTGGCAGCAGATCGTCGTAACCGCGCGACTTCCCGATCATGCCGAGAACGTCGAGCGGACCGAAGCGCGTCATCAGAAGTTGATGGCCCGGCGAAGCCAGATGCGATATTTGAGGCTTCAGCGCCAGTTCGGGCCGCGTCCTGTAAGTGGCGTCCAGCGATTCCAGCGCGGCGAGCAGGCGAGCGATATTGCTGGGATCCCTGGAGTGCACGACGTCGAGATCGAAGGTGTTAACAGCCACCCCCTCGATCACGGCGGCGATACCTCCAACCACGATAAAATCGACATGGTACCTGCGCAGTTCGACGAGAATCGCAGCAAACTCACGCTTTGCTGTTCCTGGCACGGATCTCCTCTACGGAATTGACACACCCCTGTAGCACGTCCAACCGCTCCGCTGGCGTCAGCGACAACATCCACCGGATTAGCGTCAGATCGACGCCGTCCGGGCTGTATGCCGGTTCATCCGGCGCGCATTGTTCATCGGATTCCAAGGCTCGCTCCGCTGCGAACTACAATACCAAACCCGTGAGTGGAAGGAAACTTCGCACCCTGTCACGCCCGAGAACCGACGCCGGCCGCTAGCCACGTCAGCCACTGGTACAATTGGGCGCGTGCGACCAGCCCCACGGAGCACTTGTATGAACTACTGGCTTGATCTGTTCACCGGCACGACCTGGGAAGAGTTTCGGAAGGCAGGGGCGAACATCAGCGGCTTTCGCGAGCGAATGCGAAAGAGTGCACGGCGCGTGAAGCCGGGTGATGTGTTCCTGTGCTATCTGACCGGCGTCATGCGCTGGGTCGGCGCCCTGGATGTCGTTGGTCCGACTAAGGACGCGAGTCCAATTTGGGAGTCGGACGCCTTTCCGGTGCGGTTCGCGGTGAAGCCGCTCGTCATGCTCGATCCTGCATGTGGTGTTCCAATGGAACGGTTTGAGGGCAGACTCGATTTCTACCGTGGGCCGGAGCACAGAGGAGGATTCAAGGGCTTTCTTCCGAATGAGCCCGAACCTCTTCAAAGGTGAAGATGACGGCACGGTCATCCTGGAGGCTCTTCGCGAGGCCGAACGTAACCCGGTGGCTACACCGGTCGACCCGCGCAAGTTAGCGCGAAAGCCGAGCTATTTCAGGGTGGACTTCCGAAAGGGGAAGGTGGCTGTACCCACGGTTGTCAGCGTGCCCGAGCAGGACGATGATGAGCCGGCGCCTGCCGACTCGAAGCTGTCTTTTGAGCCTGCTACACGCCACACGGAAATTCAGTATCACCTGCTGAGACTCGGCGCGGAACTGGGGCTCGATGTCTGGGTAGCTCGCAACGATCGTGGCAGGAGCTATAACGGTGAAGCCCTTGGCGCGATGGCAAACTGCTCGACGAATTGCCGACGCAATTCAACGAGGCGACGAACCGAACTATTGAACTCATCGACGTCCTCTGGCTCAAGGGCAACACGATTCTGGCGGCTTTCGAAATTGAGGCGACGACGTCGATTTACTCCGGCCTGCTCCGAATGAGCGACCTCCTTGCGCTACAGCCGAACCTCGACCTCGCTCTGTACCTCGTTGCACCCGACGAGCGACGAGCGAAGGTGCGACAGGAGATCGCGCGGCCCACGTTTGCCTACCGAGAAAAGCCACTGCCGAGGGTCTGCGGATTCGTAGGATTTGGCAAGCTCATGGAGAAGGTCGAGGGCATCAGGCGACTCGGTCTGGCAGGATCTCTGAAGCCTGAGTTCCTGAAGGCGACCGCTGAGTACTTTGTGATTCGGATGCCGACGAATAAGCAACACCTCGGTCCCGATCATTGTTGTACCGGCACATCCGCTACCAGATGGTCTGCACCTGCGAGGCGCGAATCTTTCCGTCGCGACTGACCAGCGGTACACCCAGAGCCAATGCCGTGGCGCTCACAATTCTATCCGGAAGATCCGGAACCTCCTTGCGGCTCACGAACTCAAGGGCGTCGGCGACCTTTCGGTCCAGTGGCGCCAATAGACACGGAGTCGCCGGGTGGTCCAACGCCTTGATCAATAGATCGCGTGCCGCCGGCAAACGGCCTTTCTCGACCAAGTAGGTCAGCTCCACGAGGCAGACCGATGGGACGTGAATGAATTCCCCGGCGGCGGTGGCGGAATCGAGAACTTCGGCCGCCGTTGCCGATAAGCGAGGGTCCGCCGACAGATACCAGACGATGGCGTGGGTATCGACCGCGACGGCAGGCATTAAACGTCATCCCTAGGGAAGTTTCGCCACATATCGCGCTGGTTCTCCTCGATCTCGCTCGCGGAGAGCGAAATTCCCAAACCGGCCCAGAGGCCCTTCACGCTCTTGAATGGCCACCTTTTGTCCGTTTCGGCGCGGAGGCGGGCCGCATGACTCAGGATCTCTTGCTGCTTCTCGGCCGGCAAGGCCCGGACCGCTTCCAGAATCGCCTGTTCGAGAGACATGGGAAACCTCCCCTTCATTATCCGCCACCCGCGCCAGATAGAGAAAGCGGATCTCCACTCTGTAACGAGATCTTCTCTATGATTGACGCTGTCCCAGCCAAGGTTCTGGCGCCAATTGGGGCGAGCCGCTGGTAACCCCTCAGATCTATCCCAGCGCTCGGAAAGCCTCGATGTCGCTCTTCAAAAGGTCATTCACCAGCCGTTCCAGCGGAATTCCTTTGTCGGCGGCCCTTTCAATCAGAAACGCCTGCACCTCCTGCTCCAGGTACACCGGGATGTGGAACTCGGCATCGGCCCCGGCATAGTGCCTCCCTCGCTCAGCTCTACTGAAATCGTATTCCGTCTTGATATCGTCATCTAAATCGTCGTTCATAGGAACTCCTCATAAACCGCCTTTTCGGCTGCATTCGCCTTCCGCGCGGAAACGATGCGTACATTCACATTCGCGGCGTCCACCTCGATCCAAGTATGCACGACTACCAGCAGCCCGCCGTTCGAGGCCAGGCCAAGGGCGATCCAACGCTCCTCCAAGCCGCTGTGTTCGCCATCGAACATCGTTTGAATCCGAGGATCGCGGAAGATGCTCAGGGCCAGTGTGAACGCCACCCCGTGCTTTCGCTCATTCGCTAGAGCTTTCGCCCTGTCCCATTCGCAGTGGAGTTCGCGGCGGACGCTCACCTATCTAGTGTCAACCGAATCGCGGCCTGAAGTAAAGACGTCTAATCCAGCGCCGCTGAACGAACCGGGACCCTTGCCCCCCGGCGCGGCGCGCGTGCCGAGATCGCCACATTACCGAAAATTGCGAGTGTAATAACCGACTGAGCGTCTCTGACAACCGGTGAGGTGGCGCCACCGCCCACCAGGCTCGCCGAGCCGGTTGAGGTTGCGGTAAAGGGCGCGGCCAACCCTCAAGCCCACAGGGTCCTGTTGCCCACCCGCGCCAGAACAGAACAAGCGGATCTCCACTCGGTAACGAGACCTCTCTACGACTGAAGCCGTCCTACCTCCCGCGAACGCTGGGGAACTGCGATGACTAGGAGAACACGGCGGCACGCGGCGTTGCTTTGATATGAAGATCAGAGACGCGATAAAGCTCGTCGTGTCGGATGGCTGGAGACTGGAGCGCACGCGCGGCAGTCATCGCCAGTACCATCATCCCGTCAAGCCGGGAACGGTAACATCGCTGGTCACCCTTCGCTCGATTTGGACCCCAAGACAAAGGCGTCTATACTAAGACAGGCAGGCCTGAAATGAACCACTACACCGTATTCTTCGCACAAACCGCAACCGGTTATAGCGCGCACGTCCCCGACCTTCCCGGCTGCATCGCCGCGGGCGCCACTTTGGAAGAAACCCGGCAACTGATCCGCGAAGCCATCGAGTTCCACATAGAAGGCATGCGTCTGCATGGCGAGGTTGTGCCATCGCCCACGCGGCTTGTCGAGCAGGTTGAGGTTCCCGCGTAATAGGCGGCCACAACCCAGAACGTCCCCTCCCCACCCGCGCTAGAATAGAAAAAGCGGATCTCCACTCTGTAACGAGACCTCTCTATGATTGACGCTGTCCTAGCCAAGGTTTTTGGCACCAAAAACAAGCGCGAAATCAAGGCCATTCAGCCCATCATCGCCGCCATCAACGACCTGGAACCCGCCATCCAGCAGCTCTCCGATATCGACCTGGCCGCCAAAACCATTGAATTCAAGGAAAAACTGGCCCAGGGCGCGCCCCTCGACGACCTGCTCATCGAAGCCTTCGCCGTGGTTCGCGAAGCCGGCCGCCGCTTCCTCAACATGCGTCACTTCGACGTGCAGTTGATCGGCGGCATCGTGCTGCACCGCGGCAAAATCTCCGAGATGCGCACCGGTGAAGGCAAGACGCTGGTCGCCACCCTGCCCGCTTACCTGAATGCGCTCGAAGGCAAGGGCGTCCACATCGTCACCGTCAACGATTACCTGGCCCACCGCGACGCCGATTGGATGGGTAAGATCCACCGCGCCCTCGGCCTGCGAGTCGGCGTCATCGTGCACGATCTCGACGACCGCGAACGCCAGGACAGCTACAACTCCGATATCACCTACGGCACCAACAACGAGTTCGGCTTCGATTACCTGCGCGACAACATGAAGTTCCGCCTGGAAGACTGCACTCAGCGCGGCCACCACTACGCCATCGTCGACGAAGTGGACTCCATCCTGATCGACGAAGCGCGCACCCCGCTCATCATTTCCGGCCCCAGCGAGGAATCCACCGACAAGTATTTCAAGGTCAATCGCATCATCCCCAGGCTCATGCGCGGGGAGGAAATCGAAGGCAAGGAGCCCGGCGAGAAATATACCACCGGCGATTACACGGTCGACGAGAAGCACCGCAGCGCCGCGCTCACCGAAGAGGGTTTCGACAAGGCCGCCAAGCTGCTCAGTCTGCCCAATATCTACGACATCGCCACCATCGAGTGGAAGCATCACGTGGAGCAGGCGGTCAAAGCGCACGCCCTATACCTGAAAGATCGCGACTACGTGGTCAAGCACAACGACGACACCAACCAGGACGAAGTCATCATCGTGGACGAATTCACGGGCCGCCTGATGCCCGGCCGCCGCTGGAGCGATGGCCTGCACCAGGCCGTGGAAGCCAAGGAAGGCGTCAAGATCGAGCGCGAGAACCAGACCCTCGCCACCATTACGTTCCAGAATTATTTCCGCATGTACAAGAAGCTGGCCGGCATGACCGGAACGGCGGAAACCGAAGCGGCCGAATTCGATAAGATCTACAAACTCGAAGTGACGGTGATTCCCACCAACCGGGAAATGGTTCGCAAGGAGTTTTCCGACGTCGTCTACCGCACCGAAGAGGAGAAGTTCCGCAACGCGGCCAAAGAGATCAAGGAGCTGCAGGAAAAGGGCCAGCCGGTGCTGGTGGGCACCGTTTCGGTGGAGAAGTCCGAGCGGCTTTCGGCGATCCTGAAAAAAATGGGCGTCAGGCACGAAGTCCTAAACGCCAAGAATCACGAACGCGAAGCGCCTATCGTGGCGCAGGCCGGCCGCAAGGGCGTCATCACGGTTTCCACCAACATGGCCGGCCGCGGTACCGATATTCTGCTGGGCGGCAACCCGGAGTTCATGGCGCGCGAAGCGGCGCGCAAACAGGCCGTAGACCCCGACAAGATGCCGAAGCCGGACTGGGACGCGCTGTTCGCACGCTTCAAGGCGCAAACCGATCGCGAGCACGATGAAGTTGTCGCCCTCGGCGGGCTGCACATCCTGGGCACCGAGCGGCACGATTCGCGGCGCATTGACAACCAGTTGCGCGGGCGCGCCGGTCGCCAGGGCGATCCCGGCAGTTCCCGCTTCTATCTCTCTTTGCAGGACGATCTGATGCGCATCTTCGGTGGCGAGCGCATGCAGCGCCTGATGCTACGCCTCGGCATGGAAGAAGATGTGCCCATCGAATCGAAGCTCATCACCAAGCGCATTCAGAAGGCTCAGGAAGCCGTGGAGGCGCAGAACTTCGAAGCCCGCAAACACCTGCTCGAATACGACGACGTCAACAACAAGCAGCGGCAGGCGATCTACGGCATGCGGCGGCTCCTACTGGAAGGCTCGGACCAGAAAGGGCGGATCATGGATATGGTCCGCGGCCTGGTGGAGCAGTACCTCGACATGCGCTGCACGGAGCACACTCATCCGGACACTTGGGACCTGGCCGGACTGAAGACCGATGTTTTAAGCCAGTTCGGGTGCAGGATCGAAACCGCGGAATTCGCCAGCATGAACCGCGCGGAGATCGAAGACGCCATCGCCGCCCGGCTGGCGCAGAAGTACCAGGAAAAGGAAGACCTGGTCGGGCCGGACACCATGCGGCAGACCGAGCGCATCATCATGCTGCAGGTGATCGACGACCAGTGGAAAGACCACCTGCTCTCGATGGACCACCTGAAGGAAGGCATCCACCTGCGCGGTTACGGCCAGAAGGATCCACTGGTCGAGTACAAGAAGGAATCCTTCATTCTGTTTCAGGACATGATGGATCGCATCGAAGACGAGACCCTGCGCTATCTGTTCTTCCTGCAGGTGTCGCGCGGCGACGATGCGGGGATCAGCGGCCGGCCCGCGCCGGTGTTGCCGTTCCCCATGGATGAAGACGGAGACGAAGAGGAAGAAGGCGACGAAGAAGGCGGCGAAGAAGCGCAGCACGCAACTGTCGCCGAACAGCAAAAGCGCGCCGCGCAATCCGCCGTGCAGGACATGACCAAGAAGCTCCAGCGTGACAAAGATAAGGAACTCGCCGGACTGCAGCTCGTGGGTGGCGATGGCTCAGCCGTGGGCAAGAAGCAGGTCATCAACAGCGACAAAGTTGGACGCAACGATCCATGCCCCTGCGGCAGCGGAAAGAAATATAAAAAATGTCACGGAGCATAATGCATCTCCCCCTGTGGGGCGGGACTCCAGTCCTGCAGCCGACGTCTACGTCGGCCGGTTCGGAGCGGGTCCTGGAGGACACGCGCAGACCTGGAGGTCCGCCCCACCCCGCGTTCCTTCCGACTCTGCTCCTGCTGCTCCTTCCGTCCCTGGCCGCCGCCGCTATCTGGCCTGACGCGATTGGCCCTTTCCACCGTGTTTCAGTGAAGGCTGTCGCCGCCCAGGCCGAACAAGCCATCTTTGACGAATATGGTTTCCGCGAAGCGGAGACCGCCCAATATGAAGGCGATGGCCAGAAGTTTACCGCCACCGCCTGGCGCTTCCAGGACACCACCGGCGCCCTGGGTGCATTCGAGTGGCTCCGGCCGGCCGATTCCAAACCGTCGGCGCTTGCTAAACTGGCCGCCGAAACGACCACCGGCGCAATCCTCACCCATCGCAACTTTGTGCTGCGATTCGAAGGCTACCATCCGGCGGCGCCATTTCTGACTACGTTCGTCGAGGGGCTGAAGCAGGTGGACAACTCCGCCCTTCCCGCCCTGATGGACTACCTCCCATCCCAGGACCTCGTGCCCAATTCCGAGCGTTACATCGAAGGCCCGGCGGCCTTGCAGAAGTTCGATCCGGGGATCCCTCCCTCCACGGCGGCTTTCCATCTCTCGGCGGAGGCGCAAATCGGCTCTTTTCGGGGGGCTTCCTCCGGGCCTGGGGGCGACCTGAAACTGGCCATCTTCAGCTACCCGACGCCCCAGATCGCCCGCCAGCAGACCGCCCAGTTCCAGCAGATCGCGGGTGCCATGGTCAAACGGAGCGGTCCACTGGTGGCGGTAATTCTGTCGCCGCCCAGTCCCGATGCAGCGGAGCGCCTATTATCTCTAGTACGCTACCAGGCGGACATCACGCTCGACGAACGCGTCTCCACACGCCGCGACAACATCGGCAATCTGGTCATCAACGCCTTTGTTTTGATTGGCATACTGCTGTGCTTCTCGCTTGTCGGCGGGTTGGCATTTGGCAGTGTGCGAGCCTTTTTGCGGCGTGGCGGCCGTGGCGAGGCGGCCGACGCCATGATCGTGCTGCACCTGCAGGACCGCTGACCAGCGGCCCGCCAAACCGATAAAGTGCCCTATTCCAGGACCTTAGACCAAAATCAACAGGTCAAAACCCTCCGTTTTTCCGTTTCCGGGCACTTCCTGTGGAAATGTGGAAATCCTGTAAATATCTCATATGCATCCAATTACAGGCCAAAATTTTCGGCGGGATTTTTACTTGACTTGGAGCGCTAGGGGCCATAAGATCCAACTACCAAAGGTTTTTGGCGGAGTTGCGATTCCGTCGAAACTGATTCTCCCATCGAACATCCCCCTGGTAGAACAGGGGAAAGGATGCTCACCCTTCGGGGTGAGCATTTCTATTTTGGGCTGCTAAACTGGACCTATGCACCCGCCCATCCCCCGGAAGCCTGAAGGCGACGCCACCTGGCGTACCCGGCTGGCCTCCCTGCGGAACATCCGTCCGCTGCTGGGGATGGTTTGGGATACCAGTCCGGCCCTGGTATCCATCACCACCGCATTGCGCCTCATACGGGCGCTGCTGCCGCTGGCCATGCTTTGGGTGTCGAAGCTCATCCTGGATAGCGTGGTGGGCTGGATTAAGCGCGGAAACGGCGACTCCGCCGGCCTTTGGAAGCTGGTGGCCCTGGAATTGGGGCTGGCCGTCCTCAGCGACTTGCTGGGGCGGGCTAATTCGCTGGCCGACAGCCTGCTTGGCGACCGTTTTACCAACCGCGTCAGCGTACGGCTCATCGAACACGCGACGCAACTGGATCTGGCCTCGTTTGAAGATCCCGTCTTCTACGACAAGTTGGAACGCGCCCGCCGGCAAACTACCGGACGCATTGGCCTCTTAGCCGCTGTCCTCAACGTCGCCCAGGACACGCTCAGCCTGATTTCGCTTTCCGCCGGCCTGATTGTCTTTTCGCCCTGGCTCATGGTGCTGCTGGTTGCCGCAGTGATCCCCGCGTTTCTGGGCGAAACCCACTTCACAACCCTCGCCTACTCGGTCCTCTATCGCTGGACTCCGCAGCGGCGGCTGCTCGATTACCTCCGCATGTTGGGCGCCTCCAGCCAGAGCGCCAAAGAAGTCAAAATCTTCGGACTGGGCACCCATCTGGCTGAACGATATCATGAGGTTTCCGACCGTATCTATGAGGACAATAAGAAGGTTGCCGTCAAGCGCGCCGGCGTCGGCTTCCTCCTCAACCTGGTCTCGACGGGCGGTTATTACGGCGCTTACGCGGTGGTCTTGATCCGCACTTTGGCGGGCGCGATATCGATTGGGACGTTTACTTTCCTCACCGGCGCTTTCTCCCGCTCGCGCATGTACATCGAGAAGATTCTGCAGAGTTTCACCGACATCTCCGACCAGGCTCTTTACTTGAAAGACCTGTTCGAATTCTTCGAGATGGAGCCCTCCATCCGCAGCCTTCCCGGGGCACTGCCCGCACCTCGGCCCATTCGCGCCGGCTTCGAGTTCCGCAACGTGGCGTTTGCCTATCCGGGCTCCTCCACGATGGTCGTTGAAAACATTAACTTCCGGCTGGAAGCCGAGGAAAAAATAGCTCTTATCGGTGAGAACGGCGCCGGAAAAACCACTCTCGTCAAACTCCTGGCACGGCTGTACGATCCCACCGCCGGTCAAATCCTCCTGGACGGCGTGGACCTCCGCGAATACGACGTCGAGGACTTGCGGAAAGAGATCGGCGTCATCTTCCAGGACTACATGCGCTATGAGCTGCTCGCCAAAGAAAACATTGGCTTTGGAAAGATCGAAGACCTCGCCGACCAAGCCCGCATCGAACTGGCCGCCCAAAAGAGCATGGCGTTCCAGGTCATCGGAAAACTACCCAACGGCTACGACCAGATGATCGGCCGCAGATTCGACGGCGGTGTGGACCTCTCCGGCGGCGAATGGCAGAAGTTCGCCCTCGCCCGGGCCTACATGCGCGACGCGCAACTGCTAATCTTGGATGAGCCGACCGCTACGCTGGACGCCCGCGCCGAGTATGAGGTCTTCCGCCGTTTCGCCGAACTAACAAAAGGGAGAATGGCGGTGCTGATTTCCCACAGATTCTCTACCGTCCGCATGGCGGATCGTATCCTGGTCCTCCAAGACGGCCGGATCCGCGAACAGGGCACGCACAAGCACCTGGTGGCGCTGGGCGGCCAATACGCGGAACTATTCGAACTGCAAGCGGCCGGATACAGATGATTACAGATAGTGAGCCTTAACTGAATGCCTGAAAACAAATTGCAAGTAATCCCCCTAGGCGGATTGGGCGAGTTCGGAATGAACATGACCGCCCTGCGCTACGCCGATGAAATCATCGTGATCGACTCCGGGATGATGTTCCCGGAGGACGAACTGCTGGGCGTGGACTTGGTCATGCCCGATCTCACTTTCCTGAAGGAGAATCATTCGCAGGTCAAAGCCCTGATCCTCACTCATGGCCATGAAGACCACATCGGCGCGGTTCCTTATTTCCTGACCGAGATCCGGGTGCCGGTCTACGGGACAGCCTTCACCCTGGCCCTGGTAGAGCGGCGGCTGGAAGAATACGAACTTGAAGAAGAACCCGATCTGAACATCATCAAGCCCAAGCAAATACTGGAGATCGGCCCGTTCAAGATCGAGTGCATCCACGTTACGCACTCCATCGTCAGCGCCCTCGCGCTGGCCATCACCACGCCGCTGGGAGTGATCATCCACACTGGCGATTTCAAGGTCGACCCCACCCCCACCGACAACGAGCTGTTCGATCTGCACACGCTGGCCGACTATGGGAAGCGCGGTGTCCTCCTCCTGCTTTCCGACTCGACCAATGCCGACCGGCCGGGCTACACCGAATCCGAGCGCGCCGTCCAGCCGCGCATGGAAGACATCTTCAGCCGCGCTCAGCGCCGCCTGATGATCTCCTGCTTCAGCTCTTCCATCCACAGAATCCAGTTGGTGTTGGATCTGTCGGCGCAGTTCGGCCGCAAGGTGGCGATTGTCGGACGGAGTATGACATCCGTCAGCGAGATTGCCCACTCCCTGGGGCTGCTCGAGATTCCCGACGGCGTCCTCATCCGTCCCCAGGAAGCCATGGGTCTCGCCCCCGACAAAGTCACCGTGCTCATCTCCGGCACGCAAGGCGAACCCATGTCGGCCCTTTCGCGCGTGGCTGTGGATAACCACAAGCACATCTCGGTGGAAGAAGGCGACACGGTGGTGTTGAGCGCGCGCATCATCCCCGGCAACGAGAAGGGCATCTTCCGCATGATCGACCACATGGCGCGCCGCGGCGCCGACGTGCTGTACGGTCACATGAATCCGCCGGTGCATGTGTCCGGGCACGCCAGCATGGAAGAAATGAAGCTGGTTTTGAACCTGGTGCGGCCGCGCTACTTCATGCCCATCCACGGCGAGTTCCGCCAACTCACCAAGCACGCCCGCCTGGCCGAGCATCTGCGCGCCTCGGGCCTGGAAGATAGCTTCGTCATGGAATCGGGCGACGTGCTGGAAATCGACCACCACGGCGCGCGCCGCGCCGGCAAGGTGACCGTGGGACGGGTGTGCATCGACTCCGGCTCGGTGGACGATGTGGTGGAGGAAATGGTCATCCGCGACCGCAGGCACCTTTCCGAAGACGGCATCGTGCTGCCCATCATCGCCATCAACCGCCAGACCGGGCGTATGGAGAGCCTGCCGGAGATCGTCAGCCGCGGCTTCGCGCTGGCCGAAGAAGGATCGGACTTCATGCAGGCCGCCCGCCAGGTGGTGGCGAAAACGCTGGAAGCCTCCAACCGCGAGGAGAAGACCGACTGGGGCGTGATCAAAGAGAAGATCCGCGCCGATCTGAAGCGCTATATCGTGAAGGAGACGTCGCGGCGGCCGCTGATTATGCCGGTCATTTTGGAGGTGTGACCGAGCGATCACTTGGCAGCACCTGGCCGAGGCTCGCTCGCTCTCCAACGGAGTCTGCCAAGACCCACCGCTTCTGCCCGTTTGGTCGGACAAGCCATTTCCA
>JBEKPZ010000099.1:0-21866 GCA_049520215.1 Bryobacteraceae bacterium
CAGACCACAAAGTGCGATGGTCTGCCCCACCAAAGTGAACACACCTCCCGGTTCACTCGCGGATGAGAGAAAGACCGCGCGCAATCCACCTTTATCTGTAAGCACAAGCGATGAGCGGCTCCGGCAGTTACGACGTAGCCCTGAAGTTGTTATTGCAAGGTCGAGCCACGCTCACCATGCGAGAATTGACCGGCACGGCGATCGCGAAGTGGCTGGATGTGGAACTTCCCAAGGTCCAGAACCTACGGTTGGACCTTCTCGGCGAGACTGCCGACGGTGGTTTGGTTCACCTGGAACTGCAAAGCAGCAACGATGCGGCCATGCCGTTCCGGATGATCGAATACTGCCTCGGCGTGCGCCGGCTGTTCGGACAATTCCCACGGCAGATTCTGCTCTACGTGGGTGAGGCGCCCATGCGTATGGAGAGCGAGCTACGCGGCCCGGATCTGTTCTTCCAATACCGTTTGGCCGACATCCGGGAGCTGGATGGCGACCTCCTGCTGGAGAGTGAGGACGTCGGCGATAATGTAATTGCGATCCTGGCGCAATTGCGGGACGATAAAGAGGCGGTCCACAAGATCGTAGAGCGAATCGCCGGCCTGGCGACGGCGGAAAAGGGAACCGCCTTGGCCCAATTGACGATCCTGGCCGGGTTGAGGCACCTGGCGGGAACGGTGGAGCAGGAGACACGGAAAATGCCGATTGATTTGGATATTCGGGATCACGAGACCTTGGGTCCTATGTTCATAGAGGCGGAGCAGAAAGGTCGGCAGGAAGGCCTGCAGGAAGGTCGGCAGGAAGGTCGCCAGGAAGGCCGGCAGGAAGGCGAACTGCTCGTCCTTCGCCGGCAAATCGAGAAGCGCTTCGGCGCCTTGCCGAGGTGGGCCGTCGACAAACTGGCGGCTCTGCCGGCGTCCGAACTGGAGGATCTGAGCGAGCGGGTGCTGGACGCCAAGAACGTCGAAGAATTGCTAGGGTGAATCCGCCCCGCCGAACCGTCTTTGGCCCAGTTGACGATCCTGGCCGGGTTGAGGCACCTGGCGGGAACGGTGGAGCTGGAGACACGGAAAATGCCGATTGGTTTGGATATTCGGGATCATGAGACCTTGGGGCCCATGTTTATAGAAGCGGAACAGAAAGGCTTTCAGAAAGGCCGGCAGGAAGGCCGGCACGAAGGCGAACTGGCCGTCCTTCGCCGGCAAATTGAGAAGCGCTTCGGCACCCTGCCGAGGTGGGCCGGCGAGAAGCTGGCGGCACTGCCGACGTCCGGGCTGGAGGATTTGAGCGAGCGGGTGCTGGACGCCAAGAACGTCGAAGAATTGCTGGGGTGAATCCGCCCCGCCGATAATTCCGATCCACTCACCCGCGCTTTAAGCGCAAACTGTTGGCCACCACCGTAACGCTGGACAGCGCCATGGCCGCCGACGCCAGCACCGGCGACAGCAGCCAGCCGGTGAATGGGTACAACACTCCCGCCGCGATGGGGATGCCGATGGTGTTGTAGGCGAATGCCCAGAACAGGTTCTGCCGGATCACGCGCATCGTCCGCCGCGCCAGTTCGAGAGCGTCGGCCACGCCGTTGAGATCGCCGCGCATCAACGTGATGGACGCAGCCTCCTTGGCGATGTCCGTACCGGTTCCGATGGCGATGCCCACATCGGCCTGCGCCAGCGCGGGCGCGTCGTTGATGCCGTCGCCCACCATGGCCACCTTCTTCCCGGCGGCTTGCAACTTCCGCACCTCGGCCACCTTGCCATCCGGCAGGACCTGGGCCAGCACGCGCTCGATGCCGACCTGCCGTGCGACGTTGTCGGCAGTGCGGCGATTGTCGCCGGTGATCATCCAGACTTCGATGCCCATCCGAGCGAGACGCCGTAGGGCGGCTCCGGCTTCCGGCTTGACGGTGTCGGCGATACCGATCACGCCCATAGGCCGACCCTCCACGGAAACGGCCACGGCGGTCTTCCCTTCCCCAGCGAGCCGCTCCATCTCGGGCAACTCAGGCGGACCCGTGACGCCGCCCACCGTGACATCATGGCCATCCACGCGCGCTTCTACGCCGTGCCCCGCAACCGCGTGGAAGCCGGCGGGATCCTCGAGCGCGATCGCCAGCGCCTGGGCATGCTCGACGATCGCCCGTCCCAGAGGATGCTCGGAGTAGCGCTCGGCCGATGCCGCCATGCGCAGTACTTCAGACACCGCGTGCCCGTTCAGGGGGATCACATCGGTCACTCGCGGTTGGCCGCACGTGATCGTGCCGGTCTTGTCCAGGATGACGGTATCGATGTGGTACGCGGCCTCCAGCGCCTCGCCGCCCTTGATCAGGATGCCGCGCTCGGCGCCGCGGCCGGTGCCTACCATGATGGCGGTGGGCGTGGCTAATCCCAGCGCGCAGGGGCAGGCGATGATCAGTACGGCCACGAAATTCACCAGCGCGAACGGGAACGGCTTGAACGCCAGCCACACCAGGAACGTCACCACGGCGATGGCCAGAACGCCCACAGTGAAGTAGCCGCTCACGACGTCCGCCAAGCGGGCCACGGGCGCGCGCGAGCCTTGCGCTTGCCGTACCAGCTCGATCATCTGCTGGAGTGCCGTGGCTCCCCCCACCTGGCGCGCCTCAAAACGCAGGCTTCCGGAACGATTGATGGTGCCGCCATAAACCGCGTCGCCGGTCTTCTTATCGAGCGGCATGCTTTCGCCGGTGAGCATGGATTCGTCGACCGCCGAGTTTCCTTCGCGCACCGCGCCATCCACCGGGATCTTCTCGCCAGGACGCACCACCACCATGTCGCCCACGCGCACCTGTTCGATGGGGACATCCAGTTCGGCGCCGCCGCGGACCACGCGCGCGGTCTTCGGCTGCAGCTCGCGCAAGTGGCGGATGGCCTCCGAAGCCTTTCCGCGGGCGCGCGCCTCCAGCACCCGCCCGAGCAGAATCAGGGTGACGATCACGGCGGCGGCTTCGTAATACACCTCATGCTGGCCGAGCAGCGTCTGCGCAAGCGAATAAAGGAACGCGGCGCCGGTCCCCAGCGCGATCAGCGTGTTCATGTTCGCGGAGCGATGCCGTAGCGCGGTCCAGGCGCCCTGGTAAAAAGGCGCGCCCGCATAAAACAGGACCGGGGTAGTGAGCGCGAGTTGGATCCAGGTCATCGCGGCGACATGCATAAGCCCCGGCCCCATGCCCAGTGCCGCTACCGGCGCCGCAAAAGCCGCCGCCAGCCACAGCCGCCGCTTCAGCGCGGCGTATTCGCGTTGGCGCGCCTGTTCCTCGACGTCCTCGCCGGTATCTTCACCGGCTGCGGGCTGCGGCACTCCATAGCCCAGCTCTTCGATAGCGTCCACCAGGTTGTGCACGGCGGCGCGTGCGGGATCGAACTCCACAGTCGCGGTAGACGTGGCGAAGTTCACATGCGCACGCGTGACGCCGGCCGTGGCTGTAAGCTGATTCTCGATGCTGCCCGCGCAGGCTGCGCAGGACATCCCGGAAACGGGCAAGTCCACACGCTCGACCGTGCCGGCGGTGGGGGCGGCGCTCATTGCTGTACGGTGTAGCCGAGCTGCTCGATGGCTTGCCGCAGGTCTGGCAGCTTGGTGCGGTCGGCGTCAAACTCGACGGTCGCCGTACCGCCCGCCAGGTCCACGCGCGCGTCGGACACGCCGGGACTGCTCGACAGCTTCCGTTCTACGCTGCGGGCGCAATTGCCGCAGGTCATGCCGCTCACCGGGATTTTGACGGTTTGAAAGCCCATACCTTAATGATGCATCAGCGCGGCTGGAGGGAGCGCGGGCAGGCGGCCTAAGAGGCCGCCGCAGGCCGGGGGCCTGCCCCACGACGTCAGACTGCGCCGAGTCCGGGCCGGCGAAGTGTGGAGGTGTCCATCATGCCGTCGCGCACTTTGAAGATGCCGGGGAACCTGTCCTCCCACGGCTTGTTCGCCGCCGGCACGTATTCGCGCGCGTTGGCTTCGATGGCGGCCACTCCCGGAATGTGCGCCGCGAGACCGGCCGACTGGATCAGGGACGCGCCGGGGCAGGTCAGGTCCTGCACGCACAGGAACATCTTGTGCTTCTCGGCCGCCGCAGCCATTAGCAGCACCTGGCTCTGCCCTTTACAGGCTTTAAGCGCCGCGCCCGAATAACCCATCTCGCGGGCCAGCATGAGGCTTTCGATATCGGTGAGCGACTCATCGATGACCACCGGTCGCAGCTTGGCCGCGGCATGCATCACGTTGGCACGGTCCGCCTTCAGGTCGCGCGCGGTGGGCTGCTCCACATATTGTATGCGCGCGAAGCCGGACGCGGTCCGCTCCTTGAGGCGGCGCAGGAATTCCAGCAGATACTCCACGTTGGGACACTGCTCGTTGAAATCGAGGGAATAGAACCACTCCGCGGTGCCGCGTTCCCGCTGAGTTTCCGTGGTGGCCCGGTCGATGTCGATCACGCGCGCGAGGTCCCAGGCGAGATCGTTGCCCGCCAGTTTGATCTTGATGCGGCGCAGGCCGTTGTAGCGGATCCACTCGGGAAGCGTTTCCGGCAGCCCGTCGGCGATACGGGTGCGAATATCGGATGCCACAATCGGGTCCGAGGCCCCCACCGAATGATACAACGCCATGCGCGGCGCGGGCTGCGGCAGCACGTAGCGGCTCAAGAATTCGCCCTTATAGTCCGCGCCCAGGTAGTGCGATAGATCGTAGGGCATGCAATCGCTGCCGTAAGTCAGATAACTGCTCAGGCCCAGCGCCTTGCCGTAGGCATCGTGGATGGCCGCATCGAAGGGACTGGCGGTTACCAGCGTGCACAGCTTAGGAATCGGTTCGGCAAGGTGCAGCTCTTGGGAAACTGCGCTGGCGGCGTCGAGATAGGCGGGCTCCAGCGCGCAGTTGATGTCCACCGGGTGGCCGGGGTCGCGATAGCCGTTGGTGATTTGGGCGATGCGCGCCGCCAGGGCCTTCATGGCGCCGAGGGTGGTATCGTACGACATGGTCTTCGACGGGAAGGACCAGGCGTTGCCCATGGTCATCGACCCGAAGCCGCGCGCGATATCGCCGGCGCCGGTGCGGACCATGCAATCTACGTTCAGCAGCGTGACGCGGTCCACCGTTTGCGCGCCGAAGCGGTAAGGCGTGCGGTAGCGGAAGTCTTCGTAGGAGAAGCGGACTTCTTCGATGCGGACGCTTACGCGCGCCGCGGCGCCGCGGGAGATACCGAAAACGGCGGGCGCCAAAGTCGCCGAGCGGAGGAATTCGCGGCGGTGCATATCGACCCTGCCATGGTATCCTGTTCGTCAACGGGATGCACGCGAGGCTGATGGTTTGGTTCGTTTTTGCACTGGTGCTCGGCAGAGTCCAGTGCGCGGGGTTTTGCGCCGAGCCGGACTCCGGCGGTGCCCCTCCTTGTCATCGGCATCACAGACACGCGCCGTGTTCGCTTTGCGTGGTTGCGGACCAGGCGTCTCCGGCGGCGGCGTGGATGCCGCTACCGATCGGTCCTTCGTGGATACGCCTGCGCATCTGATTTCGCTCCTTGCTGGCCGGCCTTCGGCCGGTGGACCGGCGAGGCCGCCGCTCCGCAGGCTGAGAGCCTGCCCCACAAGATGGAGAATGCTTCGTCTGAGTTGCGCGGTAGCTGTGATCGTGTGCGCCGTTGGTCCGCTGGCTGCCCAGGACCCGGGCATGTTTCTGATGGGCCTCGCTTCGGGCACATCCGCGAACCCCTCGGCAGGGCCGATGCCCATGCTGATGACGCAGTCCGGAGGCTGGAACGCCATGTTCATGGGAGTCGCGTTCGTGTCCGATATCCAGCAGTCGGGACCACGCGGCGGCGACAAACTGTACTCCACGAACTGGTTCATGGCGTCCGCCGAGCATCCGGCCGGCGCGAAGGGCGCGTTCGAGGTGCAACTGATGCTCAGCCTGGAACCGGCCACGATCACGGATCGCCGCTATCCGCTGCTCTTTCAGACCGGCGAGACGGCGTACGGCCTGCCGCTTACGGATGCACAGCATCCGCACAATTTCATCATGGCGCTGGGATTCCACTACGCCTATCGACTGGGCACAGACACCATCCTGGATGCCTACGCCGCTCCGGTGGGAGACCCGGCGCTGGGCCCAACCGCCTTTCCGCATCGCGCCTCGGCAGCGGAACTGCCCGAAGCACCGATCTCGCATCATTGGCAGGATTCCACGCATATCGCCGACGACGTGGTGACGATGGGAATCTCGCACAAGAAGATGAAGCTGGAAGCGAGCGGCTTTCATGGCGCAGAGCCGGGCGAGAACCGTTGGATCGTCCAGGCCGGCCCGATCGACTCGTGGTCCACGCGTTTGTGGTTCTTCCCGGCGGAGAATTGGGCGGCCCAGGTTTCTGCCGGCAGGATCGCGCACCCCGAAGCGCTGGAGCCGGGAGACCAGGTGCGCATGACCGCATCGCTCGCCTACACCAAGCCGATGCCCGGTGGAGCGTGGTCGTCGAGCCTGATTTGGGGCCGGAACCATTCGACCGCCACGCTCCGCAACCTGAACTCATACCTTGCGGAGTCGGTGCTGCCGATTCGCCGCAAAAACTGGATTACGGCACGATGCGAACTGGTCGATAAGGACGAGTTGTTCAGCAGCCAGCCGGACATCGAACAACAGCTCGACATCCTCTACGGCAGCACTTTCCGGATCGGCGCTTACACCATCGGCTACACGCGCGACATCGACCTATTCCGGCACATCCAGACCGGGGTGGGGGCTAACTTCACGGCCTATTCGCTCCCAGGTGCGATCAAACCTTATTACGGGAATCATCCGGCGGGCGGCAATATGTTTGTTCGTTTCCGGCTCAGGGCGGGCTCGTAGGCCACGACAGGCGGCCTATTCCACGGCCCCCTCCCGCGGTTGACGCAACATCGCGGCGGGTGCTAAGCTAACCTCTCTTAAAGCTGCATCTTTTCCAGGCCTTTCTCAGTCAATCCAAATGGAAGCAACCTTGCACGCCTTGAGTGGGATTTTGCTGCGGGCGATCCCTACTTTCCTGCTTGTCGTCTTCCTGCACTTCTATCTGAAGTACATGTTCTTCAAGCCTCTCGACAAGGTGCTGCACGCCCGCTACGAGGCCACCGAAGGCGCCCGCCTGCGCGCCGCCGAGAGCCTGGAAAAGGCCGCCGCCAAGACCACCGAGTACGAAGCGAAGATGCGCGCCGCGCGCGCCGAAGTGTACCAGACGCAGGAGCAGTCGCATCGCCGCATGCAGGAAGAGCACGCCGCCCAGTTGCAAGCCGCCCGCGAGCAGGCCGAGGCCGCCGTACGCGATGCCAAAGCGCAACTGGCCGCCGAGATCGAGCAGGCCAAAACGGGCTTGGCCGCCGAGAGCGACGCGCTGGCCGGCCAGATCGCAGACGTTATCCTCAATCGAGGTGCGGCGGCATGAAGCGCCTGGCAGGTTGCAGCGTGGCCGCCCTGGTTCTGCTGCTATTCGTAAACTTGCCGGTGCGCGCCGAGGAGCACGGCGAATCGCCAGGCAAGACCGAGAAAGGCCCCAACATTTTCTGGGAGTGGGCCAACTTCGTACTGCTGGCCGGCGGTTTGGGCTACGTGATCAAGAAGAACGCCGGCCCCTACTTCGCCCAGCGGTCGGTGGAAATTCGCAAAGGCATGGCAGAGGCCGAAGCCGCGCGCGCCGCCTCGGACGCGAAAGTCGCGGACGTGGACCGCCGTCTCGCCAATCTCGCAGCCGAAATCGAGGCATTGCGCAGCAGCGCGAAACAGGAAGCCGAAGCCGACGCGCAACGCGTCCAGCGCGAAGCCGCCGCCGAAATGGCCAAGGTTCAATCGCACATCGCCGAGGAGATCGCCTCGGCTACCAAATCGGCGACCCTGGAACTCCGCCGCTATTCGGCGGAACTCGCATTGGGCCTGGCCGAACAGAAGATCGCAGCGCGCCTGTCGCCGGAAATGCAGAACCGCCTCGTCGGGCGTTTTGTGACGACCATGGCGCACGCCCCTTCCGGCATCGGCCGTAATTAGAATATGACGCACTCCGCTCTCGCTTCCCGATACGCCAGCGCCCTGGTGGATGTGGCCATGGGTTCCAAGTCAGCGGTGGACCCGCACCAGTTGCTGGGCGAGTTGCGCGGTTTCGAAGAAGTGCTGGCTGGATCGGCGGAGCTGCGCACCGCGCTCACTTCGCCCTCCGTGCCCCCTGCGCGCAAGCGCGCAGTGGTGGGCGCCATCGGCGCGAAGCTGGGCGTCTCGCGCGTGGCGCGCAACTTTTTGTTCGTGCTCACGGATCATCGCCGCATCGCGATGCTCACGGAGGTTCTGGAAGCGTTCGATCTGCTGTCGGACGAGCGCCTGGGCTTCACCCGCGCCGAAGTCAGTTCGGCCCGGGAACTGGATCAGCGGCAGCGCGACGCCGTGTCGCACGAGTTGGAGCGGCTCACCGGAAAGAAAGTACGCATGCGCTACGCGGTAGATGACGGGCTGCTCGGCGGGTTGGTGGCCCGCATCGGTTCCACCGTTTACGACGGCTCCGTGCGGGGCCAACTGCATGCGCTGGGCAAGCGCCTGGCCGCGGAGTAACAGAATTCAGTTAGAGGTTTGAATGGCTCAGATTCGAGCGGACGAAATTACGACCCTTCTCCGTCAGGAGATTGAAAACTACGAAGGCGCGATCGACGTCTCCGAAACCGGATCGGTGATCTCGGTGGGGGATGGCATCGCCCGTATCCACGGCCTCGAAAAGGTGATGGCCGGAGAATTGATCGAGTTCCCGCACGACGTCGCGGGCATCGCCATGAACCTGGAAGAAGACCAGGTCGGCGCGGTGCTGTTGGGCGAAGCTCACGAAATCAAGGAAGGCGACGAGGTACGGCGCACCGGCCGCATCATGTCCGTGCCGGTGGGCGAGGCGATGATCGGCCGGGTGGTCGACGCCTTGGGCAAGCCCATCGACGACAAGGGCCCCATCATCACCACGCAGTTCAACCCCATCGAGCGCCTGGCGCCCGGCGTGGTGGACCGGCGCCCCGTCAAGGAGCCGCTGCAGACCGGCATCAAGGCGATCGACGCCATGATCCCCATCGGCCGCGGCCAGCGCGAATTGATCATTGGCGACCGCCAGACCGGCAAGACAGCCATCGCGCTCGACACCATCATCAATCAGAAGGGCGGCGACGTCATCTGCATTTACGTGGCGATCGGCCAGAAGCGCTCCACGGTGGCGCAGGTGGTGAAGACGCTCTCCGATGCCGGCGCCATGGAATACACCATCGTGGTGCTGGCTTCGGCTTCCGATCCGGCGCCCATGCAGTACATCGCGCCCTACGCCGGCTGCGCCATCGGCGAGTACTTCCGCGATACCAAGCGCCATGCGCTGTGCATCTACGACGACCTTTCCAAGCACGCCGCGGCCTATCGCGAGATCTCGCTGCTGCTGCGCCGCCCGCCCGGCCGCGAAGCGTATCCGGGCGATGTCTTCTATCTGCACAGCCGGCTGCTGGAGCGCGCCGCCAAGCTCAACGACGAGAACGGCGGCGGCTCGCTGACCGCCCTGCCGTTCATCGAAACGCAGGCGGGCGACGTCTCGGCCTACATCCCGACCAACGTCATCTCCATCACCGACGGCCAGATCTACCTGCTCTCGGATTTGTTCAACTCCAACATCCGGCCGGCCATCGACGTAGGTATCTCCGTGAGCCGCGTGGGGGGCAGCGCGCAGATCAAGGCCATGCGGCAGGTAGCCGGGACGCTGCGCCTGGACATGGCGCAGTTCCGCGACCTGGCGGCGTTTGCGCAGTTCGGGTCCGACCTGGACAAAGCTTCTCTCGCGCAGATCAATCGGGGCAAGCACCTGATCGAAGTCCTGAAGCAGGGCCAGTTCCAGCCGCTACCCATCGAAAAGCAGGTCCTCATAATATTCGCCGGCACACAGGGCTATCTGGACGATCTGCCCGTGGAGCAGGTGCGCAAGTTCGAAGCGGAGTTGTACCGCTTCGTGGACAACGCGCATCGCGCGCTGCTGGCCAAGATCGTCGAAAAGAAAACCCTGGACGACGCTCTCCGCGCGGAGATTGGCGCGGTGATCAAGGAATTCAAGGACCGCTTCGTCGCCGAGCAGCCCGCGGCCACTGCGCATGCCTAGCCTGATCGATATCCGCCGGCGCATCAAATCGGTGCGCAACACGCAGCAGATCACCAAGGCCATGAAGATGGTCTCGGCCGCCAAGCTGCGCCGCGCCCAGGATCGCGTGATCGCCTCCCGCCCGTACGGCGCCGCTCTGCGCGCCCTGCTGGCCGATTTGGCCGCGGCGGCCGGCGCGGATGAACGCGTCGCCGCGAATCCGCTGCTGGCGCGGCGAACCGAGCAGCACGTGCAACTGGTCCTGGTCACCTCCGACAAGGGACTGGCCGGGGCATTCAACGCCAACCTGATCAAAGCCGCGCAGCGCTTCGCCGAGGAACACAAGCCCGCCACTACCGAGTTTCTGCTGATCGGGCGCAAGGGTCGCGATTTCTTCCGCAAGCGCGGCGTCCCCATCTCGGGCGAGTATCTCGGCATGGCCAAGGTGCAGCATGAAGACGCGGTGGCCATTGCGCAGAAGCTGGTGGACCGGTTCCGCAACGAAGAGATCGATGCGGTCTACCTGCTGTACAACGAATTCAAATCGGTGATGGCCCAGAGGGTCGCGTTCGCGCAGGTGCTGCCGATGGAGTTGCCCAAACAAGCCGAACCGGTGGACTTCATCTTCGAGACGCCAGCGGTGGAGATGCTGGCGAGCCTGCTGCCGCGCTACGTGGAAATCGAACTGTACCGGGCGCTGGTGGAATCGGCCGCGGCCGAGCACGCCGCACGCATGACCGCCATGGATGCGGCCACCTCCAACGCATCGGAAATGATCGATACCCTGACGCTGTACATGAACCGCGTGCGGCAGGCCAGCATCACCAAGGAAATCATAGAAGTAGTCAGCGGCGCCGCCGCCGCGGAGTGAGAATGCAGGGGCTAGGGTCTAGGGATTAGGGGCTAGGGACGAGGGACCGGGGCGGAATTAACCCTAGTCCCCAGCCCCTAGCCCCAGTTCCGAAGCCGCAGAGAGGTTTCTTTATGGAAAACGCAATCGGCAAAGTCGTCCAGGTAGCCGGCCCCGCGGTGGACTGCCAGTTTCCCGAGGGCCAGATTCCTTTAGTCTACACGGCCATCCGCATCACCAGCGAGGGCTTCGACGTCCCCACGCCTATCGATATCATCTGCGAGGTGGAGCAGCATATCGGCGAAGGCCGCGTACGTACCATCGCGCTGCAGCCTACCGAAGGCCTGGTGCGCGGCATGCACGCGGTGAACCTCGGCCATCCGGTGATGGTGCCTGTGGGCAACGAGACTCTGGGCCGCGTGATGAACGTGATCGGCGAGCCCGTCGACAAGATGGGCCCGATCAACGCCAAGAAGCTGTATCCCATCCATCGCCCCGCGCCTGCGTTCGACGAGCAGTCTACGCGCCAGGAGATGTTCGAGACCGGCATCAAGGTGATCGACCTGATCGAGCCATACCTGCGCGGCGGCAAGATCGGCCTGTTCGGCGGCGCGGGCGTGGGCAAGACCGTCATCATTCAGGAACTGATTCACAACATCGCCATGAAGCATGGCGGCGTTTCGGTCTTTTCCGGCGTGGGCGAGCGCACCCGCGAAGGCAACGACCTGTGGCTCGAAATGCAGGAATCCGGCATCGTGGACCCGCACGATTACACGAAGTCCAAGGTGGCGCTGGTTTATGGCCAGATGACCGAACCGCCCGGGGCGCGCCTGCGGGTGGGCCTGACCGGCCTGACTGTCGCCGAGTATTTCCGCGACGAACAGAACCAGGACGTGCTGCTGTTCATCGACAACATATTCCGCTTCACGCAAGCGGGATCGGAGGTTTCGGCGCTGCTGGGACGCATGCCCTCCGCCGTGGGATATCAGCCGAATCTGGCCAGCGAAATGGGTGAGTTGCAGGAGCGCATCACTTCCACCAAGACCGGTTCGATCACCTCGGTGCAGGCTATTTACGTGCCCGCCGACGATTACACCGACCCCGCCCCGGCTACGGCTTTCGCGCACCTGGACGCCACTACGAACCTTTCTCGCGCTATTTCGGAGTTGGGTATTTATCCGGCGGTAGACCCGCTGGCTTCCACCTCGCGCATCCTCGATCCGCGCATCATCGGCGACGAACACTACGATTGCGCGCAGAGCGTGAAGGGCGTGCTGCAGCGTTACAAAGACCTGCAGGACATCATCGCCATCCTGGGCATCGACGAGTTGTCGGATGAGGACAAGCTGACCGTGTCGCGCGCGCGCAAGATCCAGCGCTTCCTGTCGCAGCCCTTCAACGTGGCCGAGCAGTTCACCGGTGTGCCGGGCAAATACGTGAAGCTGGCCGACACCATCCGCGGCTTCAAGGAGATCGTGGATGGCAAGCACGACGGCATCCCCGAGCAGGCGTTCTATATGCAGGGGACCATCGAAGACGTAGTGGAGCGCGCCAAGGCGCTGCAGGAAACCCATGGCTGACGTGCTGGCACTCGAGATCGTGACGCCGGAGCGCTTGTTGGTGCGCGAGGACGTCACTGCCGTGCAGGTGCCCGCCGCCAACGGCTATCTGGGCGTCCTGCCGGGCCATGCGGCGCTAATGGCGGAGTTGGGCACCGGCTACCTGAATTACGAAGCCGGAGGCAAGCGCTGGTACCTGGCGGTACACGGCGGCTATCTGGAGATTCTGGCCGACCACGTGCGCGTGCTGGCGACGGCCGCCGAGCGCGCCGAGGAGATCGACGTGGAGCGGGCCAGGGCGGCGATGAAGCGGGCGCAGGAGCAGATGTTCAATGCATCGCTAGGCGTCGACCCTGCGTTTGCGTTGGAGGCTGTGGCTCGGGCGCAGGCACGGTTGGACGCGGCGGCGCAGAAGCAGACGGAAGCTGCGGCGCGTCCGGCATAAATGGTGACGCATTTCGCCGGTGCTGGGATGCCGGTTCAGCGAGTATCCCCGATCTAATCTGATCAACGAGTGACATCGTACGGAATCGTAAGACGGCCAAAGACCGCTGTTCGCCTATCGTGTTGGACAAATGGTCTGAATCTCCAGCTTCGGATAGCCCACATAGCCGACGAAATGGCGATTGGGTGTCCACTGACTACTTGGGCGCATTTCACGTCGCCTTGTTCGCCGATCAGAAGATCGAGTTTAACCACGCCGCGAAAATGCGAGCCTTTTGACAGATCTAACATCGGGAAGCTCAGTTCCGACGTTTTGACCGCTCGGCGCATCAGGTCGTCGGATCTCAACCAAATCGGAACTCCGTGTTGGTCGACAGCGGTGTGGGTGCTCTGGGCGCATGCCCACACGCGCCCAGGGGGTTTGGTCCCCTGCTGGCGACCGTCACTTCTCGGGTCGAAGTCGAAGGTCAAGACTGCATACTGCAGCCCGGCTGGCGATGGCTCACCAAAGCCAAGTCCAAAGTCCTTTCGAAATCTCCATTTCGATACCGCCTGATTGGCAGGCGCCGCTGACGGTGTGCCGTGCGTTCCTGGATCTTCCGCATCCACATGAAGACAAACGGCACAGATAACAGCCAGCAATCCCGTCGGTCGAGTTGGAAATCGCCGCATGTTCGATCCATCAGTTTCGACACCGGTCGACGTTGGAGAGTTCCGCCGAGAGTCAGGGTCGAATCGTGCTCCAGGAACGAGAGGCACACCGCGAATCGCGATCATAGCGCGAGACAAGGAACGACGGGCACTTTTTCGTCGCCACGTCCAAAAGAGACGTTACCCGGATGTTGGCTCATCAATCAGGCCCAGCACCTCTTGCTCCGCAACTCGCGACCGCAAGAGATCCAGAACGTCGTAGTCGGCAAGATCGATCAACTCCGCCAGAGCCTGCCGTACCTGGGTAGCCGTCTCCGGTCTCCACTCGCGCAGTCGCATATCCAGTTTTTCAAGCAGGGCTTCCATGGTGTCCCGTTTCATTTTAGTCCGGGACGATACCTGGGGTCCGTTGCGACGCAGTTCAGGCCATCGTATCCTGGAAGTGCATGAGCGGGGAGACCAAGACACGCATGAGCGAGATTGTGTCGGTCGATCCACATCTCATGCACGGAACCCCCTGTTTCCGTGGAACGCGCGTTCCGGTCCGCCTTCTGCTGGACGATCTCAGGACCGGCTTCACGATAGACGACTTCCTTGCAGGATGCCCGACGGTGACTCGCGAGCAGGTGGAGCGCTACCTTGAGCTGGCGCAGGACTTGGTTACCGAATGCGCCGTCTCCTGATCGACGAGTGCATCAATCCTCGTCTCGCACCCCGTCTTCGAGCGGCTCTACCAGAGTGTTCGGTGGATACCGTCAGAGATTTGGGATGGGCCGGATGGCAGGACCACGTGCTAGTCCCCAAGATGCAAGGCCGGTTTGACGTTTTCCTGACGATCGATAAGGGCTTCGAGTTTGAACATGATCTGAAGAGGTTGTCCTTTGGGATCGTCGTGTTGGAGACAGCCAACAACCAGATGCCCTCTTACGAGAGGTTGATGCAAGAGCTGGTTCGGCTGATCCTATGCGTAGCGCCGGGGCAGGTGGTCCGCGCAAGCGATCCAGAACGCTGAAGCTCCTACGGCGCAGGCTCGACGTGCACCAGAACATCGGCCACCCACGGCAGCGTCTCTTTGATCACGATGCGCACGTGCGTGGCGATCTCGTGGGATTGCCGCACGGTGATGGCGGGGTCGACCTCCAGGTGCAGGTCGACATGGTATTGCAGGCCGGTTTTGCGCGCGTAGCACTTCTCCACGCCGCGCACGCCGGGCACCGTCAGCGCCGCGTTGCGGACTTTCTCCATGCTTTCCAGATCGGGCATGGTGTCCATCAGTTGCAGAGTCGTGTCGCGGGTGACGCGGATCCCGGTGAAGATCACGATCAGTCCGACGGCGAAGGCGCCCCAATGGTCCGCCGACATGAATCGATGCGGCGCCACGATGGTGAACGAGACGGCTGCCAGGGCCGCCAGGGCCGAGAGGATATCGACAGAGTCGTTCCAGGCATCCGCCATGAGTGCCGCGCTGCGGATCTTTCTCCCGTAGTGGAATTTGACGCCGGAGAGCAAGCTCTTCGCCGCAGCCGAACCGATGAGCGGCCAAATCACGAACGGCGCTGGCGGCAGCATGGCGGCGCCGGGCATCGCAATAATGGTGCGCAGGGCATTTGCCGAGATCCCCAGACCGGCCATCACCAGGGTGAAGCCGACGAACAGGCCCGTCACCGTCTCAATGCGGCCGTGCCCATACGGGTGATCCCAGTCGGCGGGCTTGGCTGCCAGCGTCAACCCCAGCAGCACGATGCCCGACGCAAACACGTCGCCTGCGGACTCCAGTCCATCCGCGACCACCGCGGTGGAGTGTCCCATCAGTCCAGCCGTAATCTTGATGGCCGCCAGGAGGCCGCTGACGACCATCCCTGCAAGCGCTACGCGTTGGCCGATTTGCAATGTCTCACCAACTCACCTGGAAGCCATTATACTGGCTGTATCGATGCGCAGAACGATTGTCACCTTATTGTTGCTAGCCCCGGGCCAGGCGTGGTGCTGGGGCGATGAAGGACACCAGACCGTGGCGCGTATTGCCGCGGCGCATTTGACTGAACGGGCGCGGCAGGCCGTCGAGAAGCTATTGAAACAGGACGCCACCTTTGCTGCAACGGGTGCTGCAAATGGCGCTGCAACGGGCGCCGATGCGCTGGCCGAAGCCATGGCTCGCGCCGCGATCTGGCCCGACCATGTGCCCGGCGGCAAAGGCGCTACCGCGCCCTGGCACTACATCGATATCGGACTGTTCGAAGGCCCTTCCCACATTGCCGAGCGCTGCCCGCAAGGAAATTGCATCGTCGCCAAGATGACCCAGTACCTGGTGAACCTGAAGCAGCATCGCGCCGACGGCTCGTGGCCGGAATCGAAGGAACTGGCTTTCCTGATGCACTTCGCCGGCGACATCCATCAGCCGCTGCATTGCGTGAGCGATGCCGATGCCGGCGGCAACTGCGTGAACGTGACCGGCTTCGAGCCCATGCACAATCTGCACGCGGTTTGGGACATTACCCTGGTGAACAAACTGATGGCGCAGGACGGCCCGGGCATGATGGCCGGCATGGAGTCCCGCTTCCGCGGGAAGATGCGCGGCTGGCAGGACTACGGCAGCATCGATAAGATCGCCGGCGAGTCGTTCGGTCTGGCCAAATCGCAGGTGTACGGCAAGGCGCGCCCGCGTCTTCCCGTGATTCCCAAGTTCGTCGACGTACAGCCGCGCAATTGCGCGACCGAAGCGCCGGAAAGCTTGCGCAGCGTGAAGGTGGATGGGCCGCGCTCCTATGGGGCAGGTTCGCTGAATGTGGTGCGCATGCAGTTGTACAAGGGCGGGGTGCGCCTGGCGGCGATGCTCAATGCGATTTACGGAGATTAGCGAGGCGGGGGACCCACTACATCCGCGAGCGGAACGTTCAACTCCGGATTCTCTGTTCTGAGCAATCCGTCCCGAACCTCGCGGGTCTCATTGGCGGTGTAAATCCAGGCCCTGCGCTGGTAAGGGTCGATGATCCACACGTAGCGTACGCCGAATCGCAGGTAGTCGTCGATCTTTTCCCGCATCCGGCTGATCCGGTCCTCGGGCGACAGAACTTCGATGCAAATGAACGGCGGATCTGTGAGGATCCCATCCTCGGGCTCCGGGCCGAGTCCGACGCAGACATCGGGCACCCGATATCGCGTCGAAGAGACCTGTACCCGCGTTTCCTGGAGCGCGAAGATGCCCCACAGGATGCGCTTCTCGAAGAGGTAGAACAGCGCTGCGCGCTGTGCCCTCGCGTGTCTTATCTCGCCCACGTTTCTCTCCACCAACACGCCATCGACGTAATCGCAATCCGGATGGTAGGTGTTGTGCAGGTACTCTTCGACCGGGACCCAATTCGGCGCCGCGCTCATGAACACGATTATGTCACATCCGCGCCGCGACCCGTTTCTTGGGTATGCCCTTGGTGTGGCAATCCAAGCACTTCGCGGAGTGGATATTATGTTTGCTCTTGGGCGAGAGGAACGTGGTATCCATCTTCTCCACATCCAGTCCGCAGTTGGACAGGCGCGGATGGCAGTTGGCGCACGAGGCGCGCGTCTGCTGCCCGTGCTTCTGATGGCACGCCAGGCAACCGATGCCCTCATGGATGCCGTTGCCGGTGCGGTCGCTGGACGAGCCGGCCTGCCGCGTGGAGAGCGGCGCGTGGCATTGGTAGCACAGCCCCTGGCGCTGGTCCGGGCTCATGCGCACTGGGCGCGTGCCGTCCAGGATCTGCGGAAGGGCCAGGTTGGCGTCGGCCACGTGACCCATCTGGCGCCGGTCGAATAGCGCCAGCGACGGCCGGTAGATCGGCTCGCGGGCCGACGATCGCGCCATCCGCTCCGGTTGCTGGTGCAGCGGGTCGCCGTGCCGGTGCATCTGGTGGCATGCCAGGCACGGAATCGCCGCCAGATTGGTCCAGCGCGCGTCCGTCATCTTCCACGGCCCCTGGGTGTCGATGGGCGTGACCAGATCGCGAATGCCGCCTTCATACTGCATGCCGTGGCAGCGCAGGCAATCGTCCATCAACAGGCGCTGGCGATTCTGTTTTTGATCCAGGAAGAACTTGGCGAAGGTTGCGCCGTGCGGCCCTGCTTGCCAATCCGCGAATTCCTGGCGATGGCAGCCCTGGCATCGCTGGATCATGGCGTTGACGTCCAAGCCCTTGATGCGGATCTGCTCCGGGACATCGCCGCTCAAGTGACGGATCAGGCGGCGGGAATTGTCCACCACGGAACCGCCGTGGCAGGCCGCGCACGGCACGCCACGATGCGTCGATTCGCGCCACAAGTTCCAGTTGGTGCGAATCTCGTGGCAGCGCGCGCAGCCCTCGCCCGCCGTCGACTTGTAATAGATGCTGGATGCCGGCAGCATTAACAGCAGCAGGCAGGGCACGGCGGCCGCGACCCACCACAGGCGCTTGATCATTACCGGTACCGCGTGCCTTTCCACCCCTTGACCAAGTGGTCCGAAGCGCGATAGGCATTGGCCATAATCGTCAGCACCGGGTTGAATCCGCCGTTGGTCACGTGCACGCTGCCGTCGATCACAAACAGGTTATCGATCTCGTGCACCTGGCAGTACCGATTCACCACCGACGTCTTGGGATCGTCGCCCATGCGGCAGGTGCCCGCCTGATGTTGACCGCCCGTGAATCCCGGCCCCGCCAGCTTCTTCCACGTGCGCACGGCGCCGGCTTCCTTCAGCCACGCTTCGGCCTTGGCCGCGGCAAAGGCTCCGATCTCGACGGTGTGCGGATGCTTGTCCCCCGAAAGCCGCGCCACCGGGATGCCCCAATAGTCGGGCACCTTCGGGTCGACTTCCACGCGCGCGTTGAACATGGGCATCTCTTGCGTGGGACCTTGCACGGCGATGGCGCGCCGGTAGAAGCTGCGCATGAAATCCTTGTGCGCCTGTCCCCACTTCGGCACATCCGGCGGCAGCATGCCTACAAACTGGTACGGCAGCCGGATGAATTCGTTGGCCAGCATGGCGCCGCCCGCCAAGCCCGGATTCCCGTGATTGTAATCGCATATCGCGATGGAAGCCCCTGGGCCCAGATCGTCGTAGATATCGTCCGGCATGATGCCGAACGCGCCCGTGTAGCTATGGCCCTGGAAATTGCGGCCGACCCAGTCATAGCGATTGCCCAGGCCGTTGGGGAACAGCGGGCTCTTGGAATTGAGCAGCAGCCGCGCCGATTCCACCGCCGCGCTCGAAACCACCACCAGGTCGGCGTCCTGGCGTTGCAGGCGGTCGTGAGCATCGAAGTATTCGACACCGCTGGCGCGCCCGCGCTCGTCGGTCAGGATCTCGCGCGTCATACACTCGGTGCGCAGATCGCAATTGCCCGTCGCCAGCGCTTTGGGGATCACGGTATTCTGGGTGCCGCACTTGGCGTTCACTTCGCAGGCGAAGCCCACGCACCAGCGGCAGCGCATACACGGCCCGCGCCCGCCGTAGGGCACGCTGTTGCGCAGCATCGGGATATGGAACGGATGCAGCCCCAGCCGCTTGGCCGCCGGCTGCAGGATCTCAAACTCGCGATTGGGCGCGAGCGGTGGCATGGGCAGCGGCTTGCGGCGCGGCGCGCGGAACGGGTTGCCGGAATCGTCGCCCGAGACGCCGATCTCCCATTCGGCCTTCTCGTAATAAGGTTCCAGATCGTCGTAGGAAATGGGCCAGTCTTCGAGCGTGCTGCCGGCCACCTGGCCGTAGGTGGAGCGCATGCGGAAATCGCGCTCCATGTAGCGCCAGGCCATCGCGCCGTAGCTGACCGTACCGCCGCCCACGCACGCCGCATTGTTGCTGTAGCCGGGACCGCTGGCCCGCACCACGCGCGCGCGGCCCTTCAGATCCACCGCCACGCGCGGATTGCGCTCGTCATCCGGCCCGAAGGCGTTGCCGAGGACCGAGGTGCGCTGGTTGCGCAGATCGTCTTTGCGGCAATCGAACGCCGTGTACCATTTGCCGCGTTCCAGCAGGACCACGCTCAGTCCGGCTTCGGCGAGTTCCTTGGCGACAATACCACCGCCAGCGCCCGCGCCCACCACCACGGCGTTGACCCGGTTCATGCCCGCCCCCGCAACGGCGGAGACGCCACCCCGAGCATCTTCCAGCTTACGCGCTCGCGGTTGCCGCCATGCCGCGGATCGCCATAGAAACCCTGCATGGAGTGGGCTACCAGCATATCGAAGAAGGGCTTGGTTTCGGGATTGCGCTCGATGCGCCGCAGCACGTCGAGTTGGGATGCAGCAGGCAGGTCCGCGAAGGCGCGGCCGGCCGAGTTCGCGCTTTCCTGGTCGAGGGCGGCGATCCCCTGCCGGTAGGTTTTCTGCAAGGGTTTGTAGAAACAGGTAAGCTGGCGATCAATGAAGACGACCACCCCAGCCTGGACGGCGCCGGGGTCCTGGTCTTGCGGAATGATGTGCGCGCAGGCGGCTCCCACCGTGCGCGCTTCCTCGACGGTGAAGTGGCGCCAGGGACTATTCGAATGCGCACAGCTTGCCGCGGTGCCGGCCAAGCCTGCGACGATAAACTCTCGGCGATCCATCCTACAGACAGAGTAGTCGGATTCACCCGAGTTCTCAAGTGGATGGAATCTGAAACTCTGAAATGGAGTGCGGAGGGCCGAAGAGCTTCAATGAGGCCGCGAGCGCGCGCTCTTGCAAATGCAGCACGAAAAGGGCAGGATCGCTTCGAAGGCTCTGACGTTAAGCATGTATCTAGCCTTTGTCTTCCAGTTTGGAGATGCGTTTGCCATACTCCGCAAGCGTTCGAAAAAAGTCCTTCAGGTCCCGTTCGATGACTTCAATGCGGCGCTCCAACGAATTGAACAGCCGGAAATTCAGAATCAAGCGGTAATGGCGACCGCCACCGAACCACCGCCGCTTATTAACGCAACCGTCACTGTATCGCTCATAGGTGTCATTATTTTACCGCTTCAATGAGGCCGCGAGCGCGCGCTCGCGGAAATCAACCCAAACTGGGGCGGTGACGGCCGAGCGGACCCGGAGCGGGGCTGAGAGCCCCGCGCAGGCCGCGGGCCTGCCCACAATAAACGAAAAGCCCGGCTGGACGGGCCAGACCGGGCTTTGAAGAACTTAAATCAGCGCACCTGACGTCAAGCGACTTGCTGAGCCCGATATTGGCTCATCATCGCTTCCATCTGGTCTTTCAAACGGAGCTTCAGCTTCTTCAATCGCACTTCCTCCAGTTGTTCCTGGTCGGTCAGGTGCGGCAGAGCTTCCAGCTCATCCAGCCTTTTCGCGTAATCGCAATGCGTCGCGGCAAGCTGGCGAAACTCCGCGTTTGTCTCCATCAGATGCGCTTTGAATTGTTCCTGTGCGTTCCGTTCCATATTGGGGCAGTTCCTCCCAGTGAGGTTGCCACGCCGAGTCGGTGGTTTCGGGAACGAGGCTCGGTGGGTCATCTTCACTTCATCGGTTTTGAGAAGTGCGGCAGGCCCCAGATCGAACCTGCCGTCTACAGTGACAGTATCATGAATGAACGTTCATGACAATAGCACCTTCGCCTGAGTCCGGATAGTAGCCGGGGCGGCATCCCGCGTCGCAGAACCCTAATGATTTGTAGAATTTCCGGGCACCCAGGTTGGATTCGCGCACTTCCAGCCAAAGGGTGCCCGGATGGCCGGCGGTTAACGCCTCGACCATGCGCCGCCCGACGCCACGCCGCCGAAAGGCCGGATCTACGGCCAAATTCAGCAACTCGCTTTCGCCTTCGGCCAGGCGCCGCGTCACGGCGAATCCCGCGACGCGCCCGTCGCATAGCGCCACCAGGAGGTCGTACTTCAGGTACTCGGGTACGTCCCACTGCGACGCCTCCGGGGACACGGCTAGGATTTGGGCGATCACTGGCAGATCGTCCCGGGAGCCCGGCCGCAGTTCAACACTCAAACCGAACCTCGCCCGCCGCGGTGCGCACAAGTTCCGCGGGACAGGACGTCAGCCCGCCCTGGATTGCGGCGCAATAGCGCACTTCCACACGGGTACGGGCCGGAATCCAGCGGAAGGCCGGCACGCCAAACAAGCTGCCGCGCTCGATCATCTGCCGCCGCGTCTCGGCCACGGGTGAAGCGCCGAATTCCATGCCGCGCGTGAGAGTCCGCCCATTCCAGGGAGCGCCGGTGCGGCCGTAGTTCTCTTCCCAAACGCCCAGCCAGGGGAAATCCGCCCGCCGCCACACGTAGCCCAGCGCCACCAGGCTGCGCGGCGACCATGCCGCA
>JBEKPZ010000100.1:0-21840 GCA_049520215.1 Bryobacteraceae bacterium
GAAGCTGTGTTCCAACGGTGCGCGGAGCGCGCTCCGATTTACGACCGGGAGAACCGGTTCTTCGCTGAAGATTTCGAGGAACTCCGGGTCGCAGGATATTTGTTGATGCCGATACCGTCCGATCTGGGTGGATGGGGAATGACGCTGCCGGAGGTCTGCCGGGAGCAGCGCCGGCTGGCATACTATGCGCCGGCCACGGCGCTGGGGCTGAACATGCACTTGTACTGGATGGGTTTGGCCGCCGATCTACGCCGCGCGGGCGATCGCACGCTGGAGTGGATGCTTCGGCAAGGCGCAGCCGGGGAAGTGTTCGCCGCCGGGCACGCCGAAACCGGCAACGACATTCCAGTGCTGCTCTCCACAACCAAGGCGGAACGGGTGGATGGCGGCTATCGTTTTTACGGGCGCAAGCATTTCGGCAGCCTGTCGCCGGTTTGGACCCGGCTTGGTTTACATGCCATGGATACCAGCGATCCGGCGGCGCCGAAGGTCGTGCATGCGTTTCTGCCACGCGACACGCCGGGATACCGGATCGAGGAAACGTGGGATGTAATGGGCATGCGCGCGACGCGAAGCGACGATACGATTCTGGAAGGGTGCTTCGTGCCCGACCGCTACATCGCACGGGTGGTACCCGCGGGAGCGGCGGGGCTGGATGCCTTCGTGGCTTCGATTTTTGTTTGGGCCCTGATGGGGTTCGGCAATGTCTACTATGGCCTGGCGCGGTATGCCATGGATCGCACTGTCGACACGGTGAAGAAGAAGCGCTCCATCGCCATGTCGCGCCCCATGGCGTACCATGCCGAAGTGCAGCACGCTATCGCGGAAATGGCGATCGAGTTGGAAACGGCCGAAGCGCTGCTGGATAGGGCGGCCCGCGATTGGGCGGATAACACCGATCCCGAAAAGGTGGGCGGATTGTTAATGCGCGTGCTGGCGGCAAAATATCGCGCCGTGGAGAGCTCCTGGCGGGTGGTTGACATGGCCATGGAACTGGCGGGCGGTCTCGGGATCTTTCGCGCCGCTGGGTTGGAGCGGGTCTTCCGGGACGCTCGTCTGGGCCGCATTCATCCGGCTAATAGTTTTCTGACGCACGAATTGATCGCGAAAATGACGCTGGGCATCAACCCCGATGAGCAACCACGCTGGGGTTGATGGTATCCTCTGTCGAGGGGGGCTCGATGCCCGAGTACGTAATCGAACGGGAGGTGCCCGGCGCGGGGAACCTGACGGAGGACCAGATCCGGGAAGTCTCGCTTCGGTCGCTGGCGGTGCTGAAGGAATTAGGCTCCAGCATTCAGTGGCTGCACAGCTACGTTACCGACGAGAAGATTTATTGCGTGTACTTCGCGAACGATGAAGAGAAGGTTCGCGAGCACGCGCGGCGCGCCGGCCTGCCGGCGAACCGGGTCTCGGCGGTGCGGCGGCTTCTGAACCCCGAAAAACTTTAGGCGCGCCGGGGATCTCACCCGCGCTGCACAAACTCCAGCACCTGATCGGCGGTCATGGCACGGCCCTCGGCCCAAGCCTTTGTCCGCTCGGCCTCGGGCAGTTCTTCACGGGCGCGGCTGATGGTCCGATCGAGTTCTTCTTGCTCCGCCGGTGAGAGCGAGATTCCCAGGTTTTCCCGCATGACCCCCGCCGCGCCCGCCAACCTGAGCGCGCAACCTGGACGATTGTCGTAACTGGCGCAGACGGCCAGGCGCTCAAGGACCACTGCCATGCCGCGCCGGTGCCCCAGCTTGTGAAAAAGCGTCAGAGCGTCCTTGTACAAGGCCGCGGCATGAAGATGGTTCTGCCCGCGGCAGGCCAGATCCCCGAGATCGCGGAACACGCCGGCCACGCCCCAAAGATCTCCAATCTGCTGAAATTCCTTCAGGCTCTCCTCATAGAGACGGCGCGCGTCCGTCAAGTCACCCTGCGCCGCGGCGACGTCGCCCAAGCCGGTCAGCGCGACAGCCATGCCGCGGAAGTCATGCGCGGAACGGAACGCCTCCAAGGTCGCTTCGTAGGCCGTTCGTGCGACCGCATAGTCGCCTTGTTTCTTGGCGATGTTGGCGAGGTTACTGAGCCCCAGAACAAACTTGCCGGAGCCTAGCTCTTTCCAGAGCACCAGTGCCCGTTCAATGTGCGATCGCGCGTGGTCATATCGTCCAGCTTTATGGCAGCCGACCGCCAGAGCGCTCTCCACTGTGGCAATCCCCTGTTTGTCCCCAAGCTGAAGTTGTATTTCAAGGCAAAGATTTATCTGCTCCAAGCCTGGGTCGAAATCGAGTTGGGCATCCGCCAGGACTCCCGCCGCATACAGAGCCCGGGCGCGGTCCGCGCTCCCGGGATTCGCCCCGGGTATATCGAGCAGCGCCGCCAGCGCGCGGCGTCCTTCCGTCAGGTGTTCGCGCGCTTCCCAGAACCGGAACAGCGCGCTGCCCAGGCGCAGTCCCCAATCGGCATTGCCCGACTCTACAATGTATTCAATGGCGGCGCGAAAATTATCGTGTTCCGCATCGCAGCGGCTCAGCCAAGCCTCCCGTTCAGCCCCCGCCATCTCCGCCGTTCCCTCTTCTGCCAGTACCAGGCAATAAGCCGCATGTGCCCGCCTGATACTTTCCATCTCGCCGCCTTGCTCGAGGCGCTCCCTACCGTATTCCCGAATGGTCTCCAGCACGTTGAAGCGCGGCTCGCCGTCACCCGATCCCATCTGGCTCAGCAGGCTCTTGTCCACCAGCGAGGTTACACCGTCGAGCACATCGATCCCCAAGTCCTCTTGCGCGTTGCAGACAGCCTCGGCCGCTTCCAACGTGCAGCCGCCGCCAAAAACCGAGAGCCGCCGAAAAAGCTTCTGTTCGGCGGGCGTCAACAGATCGTGACTCCAGTCGATGGCGCGCCGCAGGGTGCGCTGCCGTTCGGGCAGGTCGCGCGCGCCGCCGGTCAGCAGTTCCAGCCGGCTGGCGATGCGCGCCAACAAGCCCGCGGGCGGCAGGACCTTGACGCGGGCGGCAGCCAGCTCGATAGCCAGCGGCAGACCGTCCAAACGACGGCAGATTTGGACGATGGCGTCGGCGTTGTGCACGGTCAAAGAGAAATCGGGCTTTACGGCCGTGGCTCGCTGGACGAAGAGCGCGATGGACGGAAAATCCAGCAGCCGGCCCGGCGAAAGCGGCGCATCGGATTCCGGCAGCGGCAGGGGCGGCACCGGAAACTCCCGTTCGCCATAGACCCGAAGCGCGGTTCGGCTGGTGACCAAGGCCTTGGCCCCAGGACATGCATCGAGGATTTCCGAAACACCCGCCGCGGCGGCCGCGACCTGCTCGAAGTTATCCAAGACGAGCAAAATCCGGCCGAGGCCGGCTAGGTGTTCCTTGACCACTTCGATGAGCGGACGCCCGGGCGCTTCGCGAATACCGAGGCCTTGAGCGATAGCGGAAACCACCAGTTTGGGATCGATGAGCGGCGCCAGATTCACGAATCGAATTCCCCCCGGGAAACTGTCGACCGTATCGCTGGCGGCCTGAAGCGCCAGCCGGGTTTTCCCGGTGCCTCCCGGACCGGTCAGGGTGATCAGCCGGATTTCAGGATCGAGCAGAAGAGGTTGCAATGCCGAGCGTTCCGCGCGCCGCCCGATGAGTGGCGTTCTTTGCAGCGGCAGATTGTGCGACCGCCGCGCTCCAGGTTCCGAGGGAGGGTTGCCGCTACCGGAGCCTATCAGCGCCGCATCCACCTCCGCCGCCGTGGGCCGCAGCGACGGATCCTTGTGCAGCATGGCCAGGATGAGAGATTCCAGTGGTGGTAGAACGTGCGGGTTCAAGGCACAGGGCAAAACCGGCGCCTGCGAATGAATGGCATGCAGCATGGCCATCAGAGAGTCGCCGTGGAACGGATGCCGGCCCGTGGCCATTTCATAGAAAATGATGCCGAGGGAAAACACGTCGGAGGAGGCCGCCACGTTCTCGCCGCGCACCTGTTCCGGAGACATATAGGCGACCGTCCCTAACACCTGGCCTGGAGTGGTGACGTCGAGCGACCTGGGGCCTTCGGTTTCGCGCGCCAATCGCGCCAAACCGAAATCCAGGATTTTCACGTATCCGTCTTTGCGCACCATGATGTTGGCGGGCTTGATATCGCGATGAACAATCCCGGCCGCATGCGCCACGGCCAGCGCCCTGGCGATCTGTCCGCCGACCGGAGCCAGCGATGCCGGAACCGGACCGGCGTCCAGGATTTCGCGCAGGGTCTGGCCTTCCACGAGCTCCATGACCATGTAGCGGCCCGCATCGCAAGTTCCGATATCGTAAATCGTGACGATATTCGGATGATTGAGCGCGGAAGCCGCGCGGGCTTCACGCTCGAACCGCCGCACGCGATCGGAATCCAGCCGGTGGCTGTTGGGGAGCAATTTGATGGCTACGTTTCGTTCCAGCCGCTGGTCGTGGGCGAGATAAACTTCACCCATGCCCCCGGCGCCCAGCGGGGACAGGATTTCGTAGGAACCGAGAATGCGGCCGGTAAGCGGCGCCCCGGCCGGCCCGTCCGACTGGGTGTCCGAGGCGCCTCCGGAAGCGGTGGCCATGAATGTTCCGGCCTGCGCCTCGGCCGCCAGCAGGGACTGGACTTCCTGCCGCAACCCCGCATCGTCCGAACAGACTTGTTCCAAAAAGACGGCGCGCTGATCGGACGGCCGGTCCAGGGCCGCGTGATAAATCTCGCGCACGCGCTGGAACCGCTGCGAGGTCATGGTGTCTTGCGGTTGAGCTCGCGATACAGCCACGCCCGCGCCAGGCTCCAGTCCCGCCTCACGGTTCCCACCGACACTTCGAGTACTTCCGCCGTTTCTTCCAGGCTCAAGCCGCCAAAAAAACGCAATTCCACGATGCGGCCCTGACGCGGCGCAAACGATTCCAGTGTCTGCAAGGCTTCGTCGAGCGTCACCAGATCGGCCGAGGTTTCGAGCGGAACACCTTCCGCCTGGGACAAGGATACGTGCGCCGCACTGCCGCCCCGCTTTTCGCGATGTTGCGCGCGGGCATAGTCCACCAAGATGTGGCGCATCATCTGCGAGGCCATGGCGAAGAACTGGGCGCGGTTCTGCCAGCGCACGTTCTTCCAGTCGATCAGCCGGAGGTAAGTCTCGTTCACCAGGGCGGTGGTTTGCAGGATATGCCCGCGCCGCTCAGCCGCCAGGTGTGCGGAGGCCACCCGATGCAGCTCATGTTGGAGCACGGGCGCCAGCCGTTCCATGGCACTTAGGTCGCCGCCGCCCCAGGCGAGCAACAATTGCGTGATGTCCGGCGACGTCTCGACCGGCCTCAGCTCGGGCGATCCCACAGCCATCCCCTCCTGCCGATACATTATACCGGGCGAGGCGAGCAAACTGCGTGGTGGGTACATCGGCAAAGCGCCGGGATGGGCAAGACGATCACCGAGCTACCGGCTTCTTGGCGCGGAGGATTTCTGGCGCGCGCTGGGCGGTTTCCTGGACCAGGAATCCCATTTTGGGATGAGTGGGTTCCAGGTCGGGGTGGACGCCGGCTTCCCGGAGCGCTTCGCTGGTGGTGGGACCGATGGAGGCGACCACCATGTTGCGCAAGGCCGACAGCACCGCCGCTTCGAGTCCAGCCTCGGCGGCAATACGCAGGAGGTGCTCGATCTGGATGGAAGTGGTGAAGAGCGCCACGTGCAGTTCGCCGGCGGCGAGGCGGCGCGCGGCGGAGCGGAGGGGTTCGGTATCTTCGGGCAGGTCCCACTGGTATACACTGACGCTGGTGACTTCCGCGCCGCGCTGGCGCAGGGCAGCGAGCAACTCGGCGTTGGGGCGTCCGTATTCCTGAACGGCGATGCGGCGCTCGGGACGATCACGGATGGCGGCGAGCAGTTCGCGCCAGGTATTGGGCTCGGGCACGGCGACGGAGACCGGCACATCGAGCTCGCGCAGGACGGCGGCGGGTTTGGGTCCGCGGGCGACCACGGTGATGCGGCGCAGGGCCTCCGGAAAGCGTTCCGGCGGATAGCGCGTGGAGAGCGCCCGATGGAGCAGGCGGGTGCCCACGCCGGTGAGCAGGATCATCATGTCGAACTCGCCGGCGAAGAGGCGCTCGGCGAATTGGAAGGCGGCCTCGTTGCGCTCCAGGGGCGCTTCGCGCATGGAGGGGGCCAGCACAGGTTCGCCTCCCTGTTTGCGAATCAACTCGGCGATCCCGGCGGAGCGGCGGCTCTCCAGAGACAGGACGTTCATTCCGGCGAATGACATAAGCGGGACTCAGGGGCGCGCGGGAGGGAGGCCGGCGGCGCGGCGGATCTCGAGCAGAAAGACTGCGCCTTGGGCCAGTTCTTTGAGCTTGTCCGTTTGTTCCGGAGTCAGTTCGCGGGGCTTGCGATCGATGACGCAGAGGGTACCCAGGGCGAGTCCTTCGGGCGAAAGCAGCGGCATGCCGGCGTAGAATCGCAGGTGCGGTTTCTGGGTCACCAGGGGGTTATGCGTGAAGCGCTCGTCGGCGAGCAAGTCACGGGTTACGTACAGTTCGTTCTGGCAGATGGCGTAAGCGCAGAAGGAAGTATCGCGGGGCATCTCGCGAAACTCCAGCCCGGTCGACGCTTTGAACCAGACGCGGTCGCGATCGACGAAGGTGAGCAGGCCGATGGGGGTCTGACAGATCTCGGCGGCGCGCTGAGCGATTTCGTCGAAGGCTGGCTCGGCTGCGGTGTCCAGTACGCCGTACTGCCGCAACAGATCCAGGCGGGGGTGCTCGTTGAGCGGGATGGGGGGCTTCATCACCTTCGTATTAGGATGACTGTAACAGATTTGACGGGATCGCGCCGCTGCTCTGCGGAACTCCAGGGCCGCAGTCTCAGCGATCAGGTGGTTATAACGGCGCGCGGGGCCGCACACAGAATGATCCATGAGGCCGAAGCCATTCAGATGCCGCTCGAAGACCGGCTCGCCCAGGACATTGATTTTGGATTTAAAAGGCGGGTCTGGAGACCCGCCGCAGGCGTGGACGCCAGCCCCACAAGGGTTCTAGCGGCCGAGTTCCACGTTGGGATCCACCGCGAGCCACGCCAGGGACCCGGCGGCACAGAGGGCGGCGGCCACCAGGAAGGAGGCCGTCCAACTGAATTGGTGGGCTATCAGCGGGGTTAGCGAAGCGGTGACGATGCCGCCGATCTGGCCGCCCATGTTCATCACGCCGGACACCGAGCCGGCGGATCGGCCGCCCATGTCGGCGGTGACGGACCAGAAGGAGCTTTGCGAGAGATACAAGGCGCCCGCGCCGCCCGCGAGCACCACGCTGGCCAGTCGCGCGCTCTCGACCTGGGTTCCCGAGGCGATGAAGACCGCCGCCAGGGCGATGCCGGCCACGGCGACGCCGCAGCGGCCGATGCGGTTGCCATAGCGCCGCGTGAGGATATCGCTGGTACGGCCGCCCACTGTGGAGCCGACGGCCATGGCGATGAACGGCAGCATGGAATAGTAGAAGCTGGATTTGAGATCGAGGCCGCGCACTTTGCTGAGGTAGATGAAGAACCAGGCGAAGAAAATCCAGGCGGCGTAACCGTAAGTGAAGTAGCTGAACGCGATGGCCAGGACATCCTTGCTGCCAAAGATGGTGCGCCAGGGCAGCGGCTTGCCGATTTCGAGCTCAGCGGGCGATTCGGGTAAGCCTTGCTCGATGAGCGCGGTTTCTTGCGGAGTGACCCAGGGGTGGTCTTCGGGCCTGTCGCGGGCGAGCCAATACCAGAAGACGCCGGCTGCGATGCCGATGACTGCGCTAATCCAGAACGACGCGCGCCATCCGTAATGCAAAACGATATGGCCGACCAGCGGCGGGGTGACGCCGGCGCCCGCGCCCACACCGGCGAAGATGATCCCGTTCGCCAGACCGCGCTCCCGGGAGGGAATCCAGTTGGCGACCAGCCGGTTGGAAGCGGGAAAGAGCACGGCTTCGCCCGCGCCGAGCGAGAAGCGCACGGCGAGCAGCACCAGCAATAGACCGGCCATGGAGGCCGAGACCATGGCGGTGAGGGCGGTGAAGACGCCCCACCAAAGGGTGCCGAGCATCAGGATGAGACGGGGTCCAAAGCGATCGGCGAGGCGGCCGGCGGGCGCTTGAAACAGCGCGTACCCCACCAGGAAGGCGCTGAACACCGGTCCGAGCTGGAGGTCGCTGATGTGAAACTCCTGCTGCATGAAGCGGGCGGCGATGGAGATGTTGACACGGTCCAAATAGGAAATGGCGCTGATGGCGAACATCCAGAAGATGAGGAGCCAGCGGATGGGCATAGGAAGTTATTATGATACCCGGCGGCGATGAACAGCGGGTCCTGGAGGACCCGCGCAGACCTGGAGGTCCGCCCCACTAATTCTGATAGACTCGCAGGATCATGGCTTACTTGCCCCTCATCGCAATTGGTTTGGTGGCCGGCGTCCTGGCCGGAATGTTTGGTATTGGCGGAGGGCTGGTGATCGTGCCGGCGCTGCTTTATTTCATGAAGCTCAGCGAGGTGGATTCGATCGGCACTTCGCTGGCCGCGTTGATCCCGCCGGTGGGACTGCTGGGCGCGATGGAATACTACCGCACCGGCCACATCAATTTAAAATACGCGCTGGTGATCGCGGCAGGACTATTCGTGGGCGCCTACTTTGGCGCACGCATCATACTAACGCTGCCGCCATTGACCATCCGGCGGATCTACGCGGTGTTTCTGGTAATCGTGGCGGCGCGCATGCTACTGGCAAGCAAGTGATCAGCGCAGCAGGCGGTTTCCGTTGTGGACCGGCTGCTCGACGCCGACGTCGACGAATGAAGTGAGGCTGCGGGCAGCTTTGTCCACGTCCTCGCCTTCCTGCAGCACGATCTCATTCTCGATCCAGTTGGAAAGCGGGATATTGCGAAAGAAGATGCGCTCCTGCAACACCAGCGCCTTGCGGTTCTGGAATAGCAGCTTGTTATCTTTGACATAGTGCCGCTGCTCCACGTGCACATCGGCCAGGAACTCGTCGAGAGCCTCGCGCCGGGCGGAGTCTTTGGCGCCGCGCAGGGCTTGTTCGAGCGAGTTCTTCTCGGCTTCCAGCGTGCCGCGGGCCTGGGCCATGGCTTCCCGCTCGCGGGCTAGCGCGACTTCCATACGGGACTGCATGATATAGAACGCCAGCAAGCCGGAGCCGACAGCGACAAAGCCCGGTAACAGTATCCAAAGAATAGCGTCCACTAGTCATATGATAGCGGAAACTGCTGTCTTACGGGGCGGTTTCGGACTATTCCTGTTGACTACCGTCAACCTTTTGGCCTGCCAATAGATACTTGAGCACAGTTAACTGAAGTGAACCAAGGGCGCCGAAGACCGCGGCGATCTGCGCCCGCAGGCCGCTCCAGAAGCCGCCGTATTTGCCGGTCCAGGCGGTGGCGCCCTGCTTGCGGTCGGCGATGCGCAGGGCCGATTCCGCCACGCGCCCCTGGTGGCGGGCGCGCGCCTGGGGGAGCAGCAGGATCTTCTTGCCGGCGCGGCGGAGCTGGAAGCACAGGTCGGCATCGCTGCCGAATTGTCCGTAGCGCTCGTCGATCTGGCGGATGGCGGTGAAGAAATGGCGGCGCATCATGAGTGCGGCGCCGCGCGGGTAATCCACCGGGAGAGGATCGGGCCCGGGCTCGGCGGGGCGCCAGGTATCGTCTGGCGGAAACTTGCCCAATTGCGGTGCGGGGCGGTCGCCGTCGTCTACCAGCAGCGGACAGACGGCCCCGGCGTCGGGTTGCGAGTCCAGAAGGGCGGCCAGCAGACGCGTGGTATCGGGGAAGACCTCGGTGTCTTCATGCAGAAAGAAGACGTACTCGGCTTCCGAGCCGCGCACGCCCAAGTTGAGGGCCTTGGTCAAGCCGAAATTGCGCGGAATGCGGATGAACCGCGCGCGGGGGAAGTCGCTTTCGATCTGCTGGCTGCCGTCGGTGGAACCATTATCCACCACCACGATCTCGATGGTATCGCGGGCTTCGGACCGCTCCAGGGCTTCGAGGGCGCGCCGTAACAGGGCTTTTCGATTGTAGGAAATCACCAGGGCCGAGACTTTAGGAGGCTTCGGCGCCTGGCCGGAAGGTTCGGCCACTTCCAGCAGCTTAACATGCGGCGAAAATGGAACCACGGATGGACACAGATGCACACAGATAAAGATTCTTGGCGTGGATCGGAGCATGCGTCGGCCTTGCGATGCGCGGGTCTTATCTATGTGTCTATGTGCATCTATGTCCATCTGTGGTTCCGCTGCGCCGAGGTGCATTTCAGGAGATCGCGCGTCGCTCAAGCTGGAGGGAACCGGCGCCTCTGCCCTCGTCGACCATGTTCCAGAGCCGGCCGTGTTCGAGTGCCACCTGGTCCGGCTTCGGCCTGAGCCCTGCTTTGCGGTGCCCAGGTTCTTGTCCTAGTATCTGAACTCGGCCTTGGTCCGACAGCGCATCGTGGCGATCGCTCAGACATCGACGATGAGCACAATTGGACAGAACGAACTCGCCTGCTTGCCGGTAAGTATGCGAACAGATTGCCAAGGCGCGGACTCGATCTTGCCGGTCACAGCGGCGGAGATGAGGACTGTGCGGTATTCGTGGAACACGCCCCCGCCGCGTCAGCCGGGTTTGACAAAGATTCGCCAATCGACGAACACTAGAGTATGTTGTGCCGCGGACAAAGCTCATCTACTACGCCGAGCAGGACGGTACGGTGCCGATGGTCCAGTGGCTAACCACGCTGCCTCATGGAGCTTACGCCAAGAGCCAGGCGTATCTCCGCCTTCTGGAGGCAGAAGGGCACGAGTTGCGAAGGCCCATTGCCGATTACCTGCGGGACGGCATTCACGAACTGCGACCATCTATCGCGCACGTCCATTATCGTATCCTTTACTTCTTTCATGGCAGCGAGGCAGTCGTGATTTCACATGGCCTGACAAAGGAGGACAAGGTGCCCGCCGCGGAGATCGAGCGGGCGATCGAAAGAATGGCGCGGTTTCGGGCCAACCCGCTGAAGCACACCTTCATCCGGTCGAAAGGAGAGTAACGAAATGGCGACGAAAAGAAAGTTTTATTCGGAGGCGCTGCAATATACCTGGGACCGGTTCATCGCGGGCCACCCTGAACGGGAAAGGGCCTACGAACAGGCGCTATTCGATACCGAAGTGGCAACCAAGGTCTACGACCTCCGCACCAAGGCGGGGTTGAGCCATGGGGCTCTGGCGAAGAAAGTCGGCACTACCGCCTTAGTGATCAGCCGTCTGGAGGACGCCGACTACGAAGGCGACTCCCTCGCGATGTTGCGCCGCATAGCGGAGGCGGTTGGCAAGAAAGTCCAGATTCGGCTTATTTCCGTCGCTAAGCCGAAGGGGCCGAGGACCCGCAAGGTAGCGTAGCCGCGTCAATTAGGCTCAGGCCCTTTATGAAGGTTGCCTGGGATATTCACCTACCTGGCCGCCAACGGCTTCACCACTTTGGGACCGATTTCACGAATGCGGACAAGGTCAGGTTCTTCGCCGAGAACATGGGCCGGCGCCTTGAAGACCGGGAAGGCCTCCGGCGCGCGCTGGATACCGGCGTAAACCCGTCGGAGGAGACGCGCAGACTGGCGTTCGATACCTTCTTCGGTGACACCCTGGAAGACATGATCGACTCCGACTTCGAAATCTACAAGAAGATCAAGGACGATCCGAACTTTGGCGCCCTGTTCCGCGCCGTGATGTACCGGCGCATTGCGGGGGTGTTGCAGAGCCGGGCGGCCGCGGTCTGAACGGCACGGGTGGTAAGGTCATATATTGGAGAAAATGTCATGCCGATGAGCCAAGCCCTGTTACCCGAGTTCGATCATGAAATGGCCAACACGCGCAAGGCGCTGGAGCGCGTGCCCGAGGACAAGTTCGGCTGGAAGCCGCACGAGAAATCCATGACCCTGGGCCGGCTGGCCACCCATGTGGCCGAGCTGAGCGGATGGGTTCCGACCACTCTCGAAAGCGAGTCGTTCGATTTTGCGCCGCCGGGCGCGGCTCCCTTTCAGCCCAAGACCGCGGGTTCGCGGGCCGAGTTGCTGGAAGTGTTCGACAAGAACGTGGCGGTCGCGCGCGCCGCCATCGGCGCGGCCAGCGACGCGCAATGGATGGCGCCGTGGAGCCTGCTGCAGGGCGGCAGGACCATATTCTCGATGCCCCGCATCGCCGTATTGCGGAGCATGGTGATGAACCACACCATCCACCATCGCGGCCAACTCGCGGTGTATCTGCGGCTGAACGACGTACCGGTACCGGCGCTGTACGGTCCTTCGGCCGACGAGCAAGTCTGATATACGCGCCGCGCCCGCAGTGTTATGATGGTTGCAACGAGGGCTTGGCGCGTGGCGAGAGACTCCGACAGACCTAAGAAAACCCGTTTCGCGGCACTCGTGCCGCTGGCGATCGTATTGGGCGGCTCGATGGCCGGCCTTTGGGGGCCGGGCGTCGCGCATACCGCGACGGGACAATCGGAAGGCGACCTGCGCGGCAACGTAAAGTCCTTCGCCTCCGCGTATGCCCTCATCGAAGAGAACTTCGCGGACGCCATCTCGCCGGACAAAGCGATATACCAGGGCGCCATTCCGGGCATGCTGGGCACGCTCGATCCGCACTCCAACTTCCTGGACCCCGAAGAGTATCGGCTGCTGCAACAAAACCAGCGCGGGCAGTATTACGGCGTCGGCATGGAAGTAATGATGGACGGACCGCACGTGGTGGTGGTGCAGGCGTTTCCGGATTCGCCGGCGGCGCGCGCGGGGCTGCGGCGCGGAGACACCATTGCGGCGGTGGACGACCACAACGTGGAAGGCGAAAATTCTGCTGGAGTAGCGGACCGGCTGAAGGGGCCGCGTGGCACCCTGGTGAAAGTCGGGGTACGCCGCTATGGCGCAGCGAAGACGGTTTCCTTCAATGTGACGCGCGGCGAAATCTCGCCCAGCGTGGTGGACGCCTTCTGGGTGCGGCCGGGCATCGCTTTTGTGTTCATCAAGACGTTCGAAGCCCAGAGCGCCGGACGCGACATGGAAGAAGACCTGCGGCGTTTGGGCGAGGACAACGTGAATGGTCTGATCCTGGACATGCGCGAGAACCGCGGCGGATTGCTGAACGAAGCCGTGGAGGTGGCCGGCCACTTCCTGCGCAAGGACCAGACCGTGGTTTCGCACCGCGGACGGTCGGAACCGGAGCAGGTGTTCCGCGCGAAAACCGGGAACCATGGCCGGCAATATCCGGTGGTGGTGCTGGTGGACCGCAATACGGCTTCCGCTTCTGAAATCGTAGCGGGGGCGCTGCAGGATCACGACCGGGCCTGGGTGATCGGGGAAAACACGTTCGGCAAGGGGCTGGTGCAGGCACAGTTTCCGCTGTCGGAGGACGCGGCGCTGCTGCTGACGATCGCGCGTTACTACACGCCCAGCGGAAGGCTCATCCAGCGCGACTATACGCACCGCTCGTTTTTCGATTACTACTATCACAACCGGCAGGAAGACGCCCAGAACTCCAACGACGTGAAAATGACGGATAGCGGGCGGACGGTGTATGGCGGGGGCGGCATCACGCCGGACGAGAAATTCCCTGCGCAAATGATGAACGCATTCCAACGGCGCGTGCGCTTCCCGCAACCGGGCCAGTTCTTTCACTTCGGCGCGGTTTACTTTGGCGCGGAGACGCCCCACTTGCCGCAGGGCTGGTCGCCGGACGAAGCCGTAGTTGGGCGCTTTCGCGACTATGTGCGGCAGCAGGGCGTAATTTTCACCGACGCGGAGTTCGCCCAGAATCGCGCCTGGGTGGAAGAGCAGATCAAGATGGAGTTATATGCGCGCGCGTTTGACAAGCGCGCGGCCGACCGCCTGGACTGGAGCAACGATCCGGAAGTGCGGCAGGCAGTGGAGAGCCTTCCGCGGGCGCACGCTTTGCTGGAGCAAGTGAAGCGCGCGATGATGCGGCGCACGGCAGGCTAAGGCAGGTTGTAGGGCGGCCAATCTTGGCCGCAGCCGCCTTTCAGGCGGCCAAGCCGGCTAAAAAGCCGGCTGCGGGCATGAGTGCCCGCCCTCCAGCGACCTTTACTGACTTAGCGTAAAGTTCACTTCGATCTGCGTGACTACCTCTACGGCTTGCCCGTTTAGCAAAGTCGGCTGGTAGACCCATTGCTTCACCGCTTCCATGGCGGCGGGCACAAGCAGGGGATGCCCGCTTGCGATGGTGAGATCCTGAACTGTTCCGTCCTTTCCGATAATGGCGTTCAGGCGCACCACGCCGGAGATGCGCGCCTCCTTAGCCAGCGGAGGATACACCGGCCTGGGCTGCTGAACCAGCTTTTGCTGTTGCACGTTGCCCCCCACGCGAATGCGCTGCGGAGTTGCGCCATCCGCTAAGCCGCCCGTCGGCCGTTGCATCAGCCGCGTCTGAGGTTGCGGAGCGTTGGCAGGGTGAGTTTCGTTGGCATGGGATGTCTTGATCATCTCCTCGATCAGCGACTCCGGCACGCTCAGCGAAACCGTGGTAACCGGCCCGTCAGACGTCGCGTTCAAGCTCTTCAACAGCGAGGCGGCCGGCGTATACGTGTCTTTCGGGAAGTATAGATCGCCCGCGCTGGCGAACGCCTTCAGAACGGCCGCTAATGCCGCGGCATCCTGGTCCGTCTGCGAGACAGCCCGCAAACTCACCACCGCATTAGCGCCGAATTTCACGCCGCCGCTGGCCTGCTGCACCTTGCTGAGGATCGCGAAGGGGTCCGGACCCGCTCCGGAGGCGCCCGGCGCTTTCGGCTGCAATTGGGAAAGCGGCGCCATCGAGACGAACCAGGCATCTTCGGTAGTGCTCAACTGGTTCACCTGGACCGCCAGCGCCGAGTTGATGGCCGTGGGAGCCGACAGGCGGTCGATGGCAGCGCGCACGTCGGCTGCTTCTCCGATAATCGCCACGGTGGAATCCGGAAATGCCATGGATCCTCGCGCCGCCCTCAATATCATCGGGACGCCTTTGTACGTATCGGCAGTGGCGCCATCGGCACGGGCGGTCTCCAGAATCTTGGGAACGTCGAACGCGCCGCGCGCCATGGCAATCGTCGAGCCGTTAGCCGGCTGGCCGGTGGAAGACACCAGTATCTCCCGCAGATCCCGGCGCGGGTCGAAACCTGTCGTTTGTATCAGCTTTTCGAGGCCGCCCGCGAACAGTTCCCCGCTTTGCGCCAGAAGGACCTGGCCGAGCGGCGAGAGCTTTACCTGCTCGACGTTGACTCCGGTCATCACCTGGGTATCCGGCATGGCCAGACTGACGAGTCCGGGATCGGCGGCGAACAACGAGCCGGCGAAAAGAGTTGCGGCAGCGAACAGGTGTAAACGCATGGGCAGCCTTCCTTACCACCTATGTTAACGCAGCCGCTCGCGGACAAAGTTCAAACCGGCAAAGTTCGCCTGTATGATAGGTATATGACAACGGCCGCCCCGGAAACCATCGCCAGTATCCTCGAAGAGAAAATCGTCTCGCACCGCGCGCGCGTGGGAATCGTGGGGCTCGGTTATGTAGGGCTGCCCCTGGCGGTGGAGTTCGCCAAGGCCGGCTTCTCCGTGACCGGCATCGATTTGCACGCCGGAAAGACCGAGCGCGTCAATGCGGGCGATTCCTACGTGGGCGACATCCCCAGCGCCCTGTTAGCCGAGGTCGTGCAGGCGGGCAAACTGCGCGCCACCACCGATTTCAGCGCGGTGCGGGATCTGGACACCATCAACATCTGCGTGCCCACGCCCCTGCGCAAAACCAAGGACCCGGACATGAGCTACATCGTGTCGGCCTGCGAGGAAATCGCCAAGCACATCCATGCCGGCATGCTCATCATCCTGGAATCGACCACGTATCCCGGCACCACCGACGAGTTGCTGCTTCCCATGTTCGAAAAGTCCGGCCTGCGCGCGGGGCAGGATTTCTTCCTGTGCTTTTCGCCCGAACGGGTCGATCCCGGCAATCCGAAGTACCAGACCGTCAACATCCCCAAGGTAGTGGGCGGCACCACAGCGGCCTGCACCAAAATGGGCCAGTTGTTCTATTCGCAAGCCCTCTCGAGCGTGGTGCCGGTTAGTTCCACGCAAGTGGCGGAGATGGTCAAGCTCCTCGAGAACACCTTCCGCATGATCAACATCGGACTGGTCAACGAGATGGCCCTGATGTGCGACCGCATGGACATCAACGTCTGGGAGGTGATCGAGGCGGCCGCGACCAAACCCTTCGGGTTCATGCCGTTTTATCCCGGCCCGGGCCTGGGCGGCCATTGCATTCCGATCGATCCGTTCTATCTCTCCTGGAAGACCAAGCAGGCCGGCATCGAGGCCCGCTTCATCGAGCTGGCAGGTTATATCAACGGGCAGATGCCGCACTTCGTGGTGGACAAGATCCAGAACGCGCTCAACGACGCCGGCAAGCCGGTGAAGGGATCGCACATCCATATCCTGGGCGTCGCCTATAAGAAGGATATCGAGGATCTGCGGGAGTCTCCGGCCCTGGACGTCATGCTGCTGCTTAAGAAGCGGGGTGCCCGGCTCACCTACAGCGACCCATATGTGCCACACCTTCAATTAGATGGCGAAGAATTGCAGGCCCAGCCGGAGGCCCTGGCCGGGGAAGCGGATTGCGCCGCGATCATCACCGACCACTCGTCTTTCGATTACCCGCGGATCGCCGCCCAGGCGCGCTTGATCGTGGACACGCGCAACGCGCTGAAAGATGTGAATTCCAGCCACATTGTGCGCTTATAGTAACGCGGAACCATTGACAAACGTCCTCATTGCGCAGATCCTTTTATTAAGGAGTTGTTAACGATGCGACCGGCAGGGAAACTAGCTCTTAGTGCTTTGGCTGTCGCGGCTGGCAGTGTGGCCGCCCTAGCCCAGTCGGCGGTGATTTCGGCCCGTTCCGGGCTCATCCACTACGTGGAAGGCCAGGTCTACCTGGGCGACCAACTGGTGGAAACCAAATTCGGCGTTTTTCCGGAAGTGAAGGAAAACCAACAACTCAAGACCGAGGAAGGGCGCGCGGAGGTGCTGCTGACTCCCGGCGTTTTCCTGCGGGTCGGCGAGAATAGCTCGTTCCGCATGATAACCAACCGCCTGATCGACACGCGCCTGGAGTTCCAGGCGGGCGCCGCGGTGGTCGAGGCGGAGGACATCGCCAAAGACAACTCCGTTACGGTAGTCTATGGGAACGCCACCATTCACCCCACTAAGAAGGGCGTCTACCGGTTCGACTCCGGCCCCGGCGAGTTGCGCGTTTATGACGGACTGGCCGAGGTGACTGCGGGCGACCAGACGGTGGAAGTGAAAGAAGGCCACCTGATCGCGCTGGATACGCTGGCGGTGCGCAAGTTCGACAAAACGGTCACCGATGCGCTGAACCGCTGGAGCGAGCGACGCGACGCGTATGTCTCCATGGCCAACGTGGGGGCGGCCAACACGCTGCGCACTTCCATGTATAGCGGCGGCAACCTCTTCTCGAGCGGGTGGTATTGGAATCCATTCTTCGGGATGTATAGTTACGTTCCTGGCATGGGGGGGATGTTCTACAGTCCTTTTGGAAATCCCTTCTTTAGCCCGTACGACGTGTACATGGCGTACATGCCGGGCATGTATTACTACCCCGGTTACTACGGAAATTCCGGATACGCGGGTGGTTACGGCGGCGCATATAACTCGGTCGGGTACAAGAGTGTGCCGGTACCGTCGCGATCGGGTGGTTCGAGCGGCGCCGGCGGGCACGTCGGGTCGGTCGCATCGGGTCATGGACCCTCGGTGGGCTCTTCGGGGAGTGTCTCTACGGGGACGGTAAGCTCCGGAAGCTCCGGGGGGATCGCGCACGGCGGCGGTGGCGGTGGTGTCGGCGCGGGCGGCGGCGGCGGTTCGCACCACTAGCGCAGTGTCCAAGTAATAACTGTACAGCAGACTAGCTGTGGGGCAGGCCCCCGGCCTGCGGCGGCCTCCCAGGCCGCCCGCTGCAAGGTCCTCCCGAGGTTCGCTAGAATAAGCCTCACGGAGGATTCATGCTAAAAGGTTTCAAACAGTTTCTGCTGCGAGGCAATGTCATTGACCTGGCGGTCGCCGTAGTCATCGGCGGTGCATTTGGCGCGGTGGTGACCGCGCTGGTCAAGGATTTGGTTACGCCGCTGATCGCGGCCATTGTCACCAAGCCGGACTTTTCAGCTATCAAGTTCCCGGTCAATGGCAGCATGTTTGCCATAGGCGATTTCATCAATGCGCTGGTTTCGTTTCTGCTGGTAGCCGCCGCGATTTATTTCTTTGTGGTTGCACCGGTCAACGCCATCATGGCCCGCGCACGGCGCGGCGAAGCGCCGCCAGATCCCACGACGAAGCAGTGTCCGGAATGCCTGAGCACGATTCCGATTCAGGCGCGGCGCTGCGCGTTTTGCACGTCGCCGGTTAGCCCCGCCTGAACCGCGGCGCGCAGCTTGGTACACGCATAGACCGCGCGCGTCGCCGGCATGGCCACGTCCAGCCGCTCGCCGAGTTCCAGCACCGCGCCCACCACGGCTTCCAGTTCCAGCGGCCGGCCGGCCTCCAGATCCTGCAGCATGGACGTCTTATGCTCGCCGACCTTGGCGGCGCCTGCCATGCGCTGGTCAATCGATACCGGCAGCTTCATCCCGAGGCGCGCGGCAACGCACTCGGCTTCGCTCATGATGGCGCGGGCCAACGCCGTCACGTCCGGGTCGGCGGTCATGCGCGCGAGCGTCGCGCCGGTCAGCGCGCTGATGGGATTGAAAGCCACATTGCCCAGGATCTTGACCCAGATCTCTTCACGGATGTGGGTGGTGATGGGGCAGCGCAACCCGGAGGCGATGAGCGCTTCGGCGATGGCGCGGCAGCGGGCGGAGCGCGCGCCATCCGGCTCGCCGATGGAGAGGCGGCGGCCTTCGACGTGCCGCACCACACCCGGCTCCGCCATTTCTGTAGCGAAATAGACCAGCGCGCCCACCACGCGGCGCGCCTCGATGGCGCGGGCGATCGTGCCTCCCGGGTCCACTCGCTCCAGCGGCGTGAACCACCACGGCACGCCGTTCTGCAGGCTGACTACGCACGTCTCGGGGCCTAGCAGACACGCGAGGCTCGGCGCCAACTGCGGCAGGCTGTGCGCTTTCACGGCCAGGAAGACTACATCGACCGGCCCGATGGACTCCAGGTCGCCCGTGGCTTTCGGCCGCGCTTCGAAGTCGCCGTCCGGGCTGAGGACGCGCACGCCGCGCGCGACGATTGCGCGCAATTGCGGCCCGCGCGCGAACAGCGTGACGTCCAGACCGGCGCGCGCCATCGCTGCGCCCATGTAAGCCCCCACGGCCCCGGCGCCGGCGATGACGAACTTCATTTCGATGCTCTGCATTATTTGGACGCTCCGCTCAGCGCCGCGGCGACGTTGAGCCGCTGGATCTTGCCCGTTGCGGTGCGCGGAATGGAAACCACAAGGTGGATCTTTTTGGGACACTTGAAGTCGGCCAGGCGGCCGCGGCAGAAGGCGATCAGATCGGCTTCGCCCGCTTGCGTTTCGGGACCGAGCACCACCGCCGCTTCCACCTCCTCGCCCCAAGTGGGATGCGGCACGCCAAAGCAGACCGCTTCGGCGACTGCGGGATGCGCCAGCAGCACCTCGTCGATTTCCCGTGGTGCGATGTTCTCGCCGGCGCGAATGATCAGCTCCTTGAGGCGCCCGGTCAGATGCAGATAGCCGTCGTCGTCCAGAATGCCCTGGTCGCCGGTGCGGAACCAAACGCCAAAAAACGATTTGGCGGTAGCTTCCGGATTGTTCTCATACTCGCGGATGACGCCGGGGCCGTCGATGCACACCTCGCCCGCCTTGCCGCAGGGCAGTTCCTCGCCCTGCTCGTCGCGAATGGCGATGCGCACGCCCGTTCCGGGCCCCACCGAGCCAGCCTTGCGCGGCGCGGGCGGCAGCGGATTGGAAGCCATCTGGTGCGAGGCTTCGGTCATCCCGTAAGCTTCCAGCACGGGCGCGGCGAAATACTCCTCCATGCGGCGCATCAGGTCCGGCGCCAGCGCGGCGCTGCACGAGCGCACGAAGCGGAGTTTCTCGTCGCCGCTGCGCTTGCGCGTGAGGATGAGCTGGTGCATGGTCGGTACCGCGGAATACCAAGTGACACCGTAATCGCGCACCATGCGCCAGAACGCCAGGGGATTGAAGCGCGCCGGAACCACCACGGTTCCGCCCGTAAGCAGCGTGGCCATGGTGGAGGCCATCAAGCCATGCACGTGAAACAACGGCATGAGGCATAGCGAAACGTCGCCGGGGCTGAGCGCGTAAGTCGCCGCGATGATGCACGTGGAGGCGGCCAGATTGCGATGGCGCAGCGGCACGCGCTCCGGCCGTCCGGTGCTGCCGCTGGTGTGCAAGACCAACGCGATATCGTCCGGGCCAGGTTCGGGTGCGGCGGCGGCTGCGGAAATCTCCGGAGCGACGACGGGGATGCCGGCCTGCTCCGCGGCGCGCCGGGCGTCGGCCGCATCGGCGTCCTTCGCGTTCGGAACCATCAACATCTTCGCGCGTGTGTCCGCGAGATAAAAACAAAACTCCTCGAACTTATAGCCTGGATTGAGAGGCGCGGCGGTGCCGGCCGCGGCGGCCGCCAGAAACGCGACGATGGCGTCCAAACCGTTGGGCAGCGCCAGCGCCACGCGATCGCCGCGCCGCACGCCCGCCGCGTACAACGCCCCCGCCATGCCGCGCACGCGGCGCCGCAGGTCGTCGTAAGTCACGGACAACGCCGCCTCAGGCAGGATGATCGCGGTGCGCTGCCCTTCAGCGGCATCCAACACTTCCAGCAAAGTCCGCGGCTCGCTCATCGCTGCAACATAGCAAATCCGGATACAATTGGAACCACGGATGAAAACAACAGTCAGCCGCAGATGCACGCAGATGCACGCGGATAGAACATCTCCGTGAATCTGCGTGCATCTGCGGCTGATTCATCTTTGGAGTGACGCTATGTATTCCCGACGCGATATTGGACGCCTGGCGCTGGCCTCGTTGCCGCTGGCCCGCGCGTTTGCCAAGTTGGATTCGCACGTCGACGGCGTGCTGATCGGCGCGCAATCCTATAGCTTTCGCGACCGGCCGTTGGATGCGGCCATTCAGGGCTTCGTCGACGTGGGCCTGAGCGAGTGCGAGCTGTCGATGGGGCACGTGGAGCCTGAGTTTCCGCGCGGGCCGGACGGTCGCGCGGCGCTTCGCAAATGGCGGCTGAGCGTGCCGCTCGACGAGATCCGCCAGGTCCGCCGCAAATTCGACCAGGCCGGCATCGAACTGTCCGCTTACGCCTACAACATGCGCGACGACTTCACCGACGAGGAAATCGCGCGCGGCTTCGAGATGGCCCAGGCGCTGGGCGTCAAGGCGATGACCACCTCGGCCACCGTTTCGGTGACTCCGCGCATCGCCGCGCAAGCCGAGAAATACAAGATCGTAGTGGGGATGCACGGGCACTCGAATATCAAAGACCCCAACGAATACGCGAAGCCGGAGACCTTCGTGGAAGCCATGAAGCTGTCGCCGTACATCGCGGTGAACCTGGATATCGGGCATTACTGGGCGGCGGGTTACGATCCGGTGCCCTTCATTGAAGAACACCACGCGCGCATCGTGACGCTGCACATCAAGGACCGCAAGAAGAATCAAGGCAAGAATATGCCCTTCGGCGAGGGGGACACGCCCATCCGGGAAGTGCTGCAACTGCTGAAGCGCAAGAAGTACCCGATTCCGGCGAATATCGAATACGAGTACGATGGCGGCGACACGGTAGCGGAAATGCGCAAGTG
>JBEKPZ010000101.1:0-21823 GCA_049520215.1 Bryobacteraceae bacterium
ACTCCGGCTTCCGCCATCTTGGGCCGTCCCGCCCTCGCGGTCTTGTGCCGCCGCCTTCGCCAAGCGCGCCGTACCCAACCGGACCTAAGGCGCCCAGCGGCGAACTGAAAATGGTTTGGACATTTGCGTGCTCCGGAGTACTCCGCGGGCGCGCGTCGCCCGCTTGAGACCGACTATGCCTTGCTTCCTCCTGCTCATCGTCCTGCTGTTTCCGCGCGTCGCGCTGGCGTTAATGTGGTTCTTCTCGACCTACCTGCAGCGCGCATTCCACGGTGGCCTGTTGCTGCCGGTTCTTGGCTTCATCTTCCTGCCGCTCACCACGATTGTATATGCGTGGGAACTGAACAGCGGCATGCCCACGTCGGGAGTCAATCTCGTGTGGCTGCTGGTCGCGGTGGTCATCGATCTGGGCGGGTTGGGCGGCGGCGCGCATCGCCAATCGCGGCGCTGAGTCGATCGGGAAAACCAAGTTGGAGGGCGGGCAATCCTGCCCGGGGTCCCCTCTGGGGACGGCTTTCAGCCGGCTTCTGGCCGCCCTCCAATTTCAATAACTTGTGCTGCCGTGCTGCAAGCCTTGCGCAATGAACCGTTCAGGCACTGGCCCCTGCTGCCTTCGCCTCTTCGCGCAATGCGGCAATGCGGTTCTGCAGCGTCCGCAGGCTGATCCCCAACATCTCGGCAGCCAGTTTCCGATTGCCGCGCACGTGCTCGAGGGTGAGTTTGATGTAAGCATCCTCGAGTTTTGTGAGTGGCTGGCCAGGCTGGAGCATAGTAGGGCCTTCATAGGCGGCTGAGGGCCGGGCGTACTGTTCGGAGCCCTCACCGAACACAGGGGTTGGCAGGTTCGCCACGCGGATCAAACCCTCGCCCGCCATGATAGTGGCTCGCTCCAGAATATTGCGCAGCTCCCGCACATTGCCGGGCCAATCGTACCGATGAAAGAGATCCAGCACTTCGGCGGCGACCCCTGTCACGCGCGTGCTGTATTTCTTATTCAGGTTCTGCAGCATCACATCGGCGATCGGCGGAATATCTTCTTTACGTTCCCGAAGCGGCGGGATGACGATCTGAAATACGCTCAATCGATAGAAAAGCTCTTCGCGCAAATGCGATCCGAGTTCCTGACTGGTCGCGGCAAGTACCCGGGCATCCACTGCGATTTCATGCTTGCCTCCAAGCCGCCGCACCTTCAAGTCCTCGAGAACGCGCAGCAGTTTGGGTTGCGTGGACTGCGGCATCTCGCCGATCTCGTCGAGAAACAACGTGCCCCCGTGAGCCTGCTCAAAGCAGCCGGCCGAACGCTCCATGGCGCCCGTAAACGAGCCTTTCTCGTGGCCGAATAACTCGCTCTCAACCAGCGTCTCGGGTAAGGCGGCGGCGTTGATCGCGACAAAAGGTCCATCGCAGCGCGCGCTGCATTTATGGATCTCGCGTGCCACCAGTTCCTTCCCGGTGCCGCTCTCTCCTCGGATCAATACCGGCGCCGAGGTGGGCGCCAACTGCCTGATTAGTGTGAAGATCTGCTGCATCGCCGGGGAAATGCCCACCAGTTCCCCGAGCACGCCGCGAAAGCTCAGATCGCGCTTCAACTCGTCGGTCTTCTGCAGGCTTCGCTTGTAGCGAATCGCGCGTTCCAGAAGAATCTTGAAGGCCCGCGGTTCCACCGGCTTTTCCAGGTACCAGAACGCCTTGAGGTCGTGGACGGCGGACAGCGCCTTGTCCATGCTGCCGAATCCGGTGAGCGCAATCGCCGGAGTGAGGTCGCCGCGATCCTTCAAGTACCGGAGCAGTTCGAAACCGTCCATGCGCGGCATCACCAAATCCGCCACGATGACGTCCGGATTGAAGGCCGTGAGCCGTTCCAGCGCTTCCTGCCCGTCGCCCGCGATCTGCGTTTCATAGTCACGATCGGAAAGCATGGCAGCCAGGGCCGTACGCTGGCGTTCGTCATCGTCGACGATCAGAATCCGGCCCGAAACCGCAGCTACTTGGGGCATTTTCCTATTTTAGCACCTTCCGGCGGGTCGAACGCTCAAGTCAGAATCGAATTGCCCTGATCTTTGTGCTGAATGAAGCTGAGGATGTCGAAGGGCTTCACGGCCCGGTCCGGGAAGAAGCTGTTAATCGCCTCCTGTTCATCGTCGAAGAACTCAAAGGCAAGGGCCAGCTTGGTCAGTAAGAAGAGTTCCAGGTGCGACTTATCGACGTTGACCAGCGCCAGCCTTCCACCGGCCTTGCACAGCTTGGCGAGCCCGAACACCAACGTCCCCAGCCCGGTGCTGTCAATGTGGCTGACCTCCTTGAGATTCAACACGATATTGACCTTGCCGGATCGATCGAAGGCGCGCAGTGTGTCTCGCAGTTCCGCATCTCCATGCCCCAAGGTGAGCGGGCCCTTCAAATCGAGAATAACAATGCCTTCGCTTTCCCGCTGTTCGATGTGCAGACTCATGCACTAACCGAGAACTCTGCGTCCCTGAATCAGCCGGATGATCATTACTACCACGGCGATCACTAACAGGATGTGAATCAGCCCGCCGGCGGTGTATGAGGTTGCCAGCCCCGCAGCCCACAAAACCAGCAGAATGATACAAATTGTCCAAAGCATCTTTTTGCTCCTTCGCCATCGATCACTGCAAGAGCGGGTCCAAATGATGTTTCGGTGGGGCAGGCGGTCGTTTTATGTCGCCTGCCAACGCTCCCCGCAGGCGGCAGACCACAAAGTGCGATGGTCTACCGCACCAGAAGCGCCACTGACGCAACGTGCAGAATCTGCACGGGTCCCGGCAGTTGCTGCCGGTCGAATGGCCCGCGCGGCAGGCTGTCCGGGTACCGTCTGCTATGCAGGACTTGGCACTAGCCGTGCATTCAAGCCCCAGTTCGCCCGACAGCCATATCTACGAGCAGAGAATGCCACTGAGCAAACCAGACAAACCGCTGGACTACTTCTGGGATATGCCCCTGCGGGACCTGCTCAGCCTGCTTCAAGCAAATCCCGCCGGGCTGACTTCCGCCGAGGCCAATCAGCGGCTGCGTCTGCATGGACCCAACAGCCTGACCGCAGAGTCCCGCTTCGCGCCCCTGATCGCTTTTCTGCGTTTTTTTGCCAACCCCCTGGTTCTGATTCTCCTGGCGGCCAGCGGCATCTCGATTGCCTTGGGCGATCCGGTAGGCGGCTCCATCATCGTCGCCATCGTCTTGCTCAGCGTGGTAGTGAACTTCTACACGGAGTTTCAGGCGCGGCATGCGGTGGAGGATATCCGGAAGCAGGTTGCTACCACTGCCGCGGTTTTGCGCGACGGCCATGAAGCCGAGTTGCCAACCGCGGAACTGGTCCCCGGCGATATCGTCCGGCTCAATTGCGGCGACCTGGCGCCAGCCGATGCCCGCTTATTGGATGCCAAGGACTTGCACGTGCGCGAGTCCGCGCTTACGGGGGAGTCTCTGCCGGTGGACAAGGCGGCGGCCGATCTTCCAGCGGGCCAACATGGCATTGCCGACGCCGGCAACAGCGTTTTCCTGGGGACTGCGGTGCAAACGGGGATGGGCACTGCCGTCATCGTTCGCACCGGCAAAGACACCGCCTTCGGCGAGATCGCCCAACGCCTGTCCAAGCGGCCGCCGGAGACCGAATTCGGCCGCGGCATACGCCACTTCGGGCTGATGATCACGCGCGTCATCATGCTGCTGGTGCTCTTCGTCCTGCTGGTGAACATCGTCTTGCACCGCCCCGTTCTGGAATCTTTTCTGTTCTCGATCGCTCTGGCCGTCGGGATGACGCCCGAGATGATGCCCATGATCATCACCATCACGCTGGCGCAGGGTGCGCGGCGGATGGCCAAGAAGAAGGTTTTGGTCAAACAACTCTCGGCAATCGAGGACTTCGGCAGCGTGGAGATTCTTTGCAGCGACAAGACCGGGACCCTGACTGAAGGCGAGATCGCGCTCGACAAGCACGTGGATGTTCACGGGCAGGACAACGAAGACGTCCTCAAGTTCGTCTATCTGAACAGTTACTTTCAAACCGGCATCAAGAGCCCGCTGGACGACGCCATCCTGAAGTATCAGCGCCCCGCCATCGTGGAGTATGAGAAGGTGGACGAGATTCCCTTCGACTTCAACCGCAAGCGCCTCTCGGTGGTCGTGCGGCATGGCGGCGAGAACCTCCTCATCGCCAAGGGCGAGGCGGAAGGCGTCTTAGCCGTCTGTGCGACCGTCATGATCGACGGCGCGTCCCAACCGTTCGACGAAGGCCGCCGAGCCGAAGCGGCGGAGACCTTCAAGAAGCTGAGTGCCGACGGATTCCGCACCCTGGGAGTCGCGTTCCGAAAGGTGGAGCAGCAGGGACCTTATGCGCTCGATGCCGAGCGGGAGATGACGCTAGCCGGGTTTGCCGCCTTCCTCGACCCGCCCAAGGAGGGAATTCGTGCGGTCCTTGAAGCGCTGAAAAACAACGGGGTCTCCGTCCTCATCATGACTGGTGACAATCAGTACGTGACGCAGAAGGTAGCGCGCGATGTCGGGCTGGCAACCGACCGCATGGTCACCGGCAACCAGGTGGACACCATGGACGACGCCGCCCTGGCTTACCAGGCGGAGCATGGCGCTATCTTCGCGCGGGTCTCTCCGGAACAAAAGAACCGGGTGATCCTGGGTCTTAAGGCGCGCGGGCATGTCGTCGGGTACATCGGCGACGGCATCAACGACGCTCCGTCACTGCACACTGCGGACGTCGGCATTTCCGTTATGAATGGCGTGGATGTAGCCAAGGATGCCGCGAAAATCATCCTGCTGGAGAAGGATCTGGCGGTCCTCAACGAGGGGGTGCTCGAAGGGCGGCGCTGCTTCGCCAACATCATGAAGTACATCATCATGAGCACCAGTTCGAACTTCGGCAATATGTTCAGCATGGCTGCGGCATCGCTCTTCCTGCCATTCCTGCCCATGTTGCCGACTCAAATCCTGCTGAACAATTTCCTTTATGACACTTCGCAGGTGGCCGTCCCCGGCGATAACGTCGATCCGGCAATAGTGCACAAGCCCAAGCGGTGGCAGATCAGTTTCATTCGGCAGTTTATGACCATCATCGGGCCCATCAGCTCCATCTACGATTTCCTCACTTTCGGAGTCCTCCTCTGGCTGTTCCACGCCGCCACCAACGCGCCGTTGTTCCGGACCGGTTGGTTCGTGGAATCGCTGATTACCCAGACGCTGGTGGTGTTTGTAATCCGGACGGCTGGCAACCCGTTCAGGAGCAGGCCGAGCGGGCGGTTGGTGATCGCGGTTGCGGCCGTCTCCCTTGCCGGCGCCCTGCTGCCGTACACGCCCCTCGGCGCTGTTCTTGGGTTCATTCCATTGCCCTTGTCGTTGCTCGGCGCGATTCTGCTGCTGACCCTCACTTATCTGTTCCTGGTACAAGCCGTCAAGACCTGGTTCTATCGCCGGCATGCCCTGCTCTGACCCGAAATCCTGGGGGGCGGGATTTATCCCGCGCGGGGCTTAAGCCCCGCACGGCCGACAACGGCACCGCGCGTGCTCTAGCATTCCAGTCATGCAGAAATATTCAACCATTTCAATTACCGGAGCCGTCTTGACGGCCCTCCTGTTCGCGTTCCCCGCCTTCGCCCGCGACCGCACCGCCCTGAACGGCACCTGGACGCTGATACCCACTCAGAGCGATTTTGCCGGCCAGCCCGTGGTCCAAACCGGCACCGTCACCATTAACGAGCGGGAGGGCATCATCACCGTCTCCCGCAATTTCACATATGCAGGCGCCGGCGAGACCTACTTCTACCGCGACATGACCGACGCCCAGAACAACGCCACGATTCATACCAGCAAAGAGCTTAAGAGCAAGACCCGCTGGGATCACGACGTCCTGAAGGTGATCACCACGCAATCCGGCGCGGTTACCATCGAAAGCTACACCCTGGCAGCGGATGGCAGCATGACGGTCAGCGTCGTAAGGCCGGAGCACGCGCCGATCGCGCTCGTCTTCCAGCGCAAATAGAACCACAAGACGACACTCGAAAAGGAAAAACACATGGCCAATGGACTGGCAATGGCGGCCGTCGCCGAAGATGCCGCCGGCACGGTGGATGTTATCACCGAGGTCCGCCGCGAAGAGGCTCTGCTTAAAACCGGAGCCTTGCAGAACGCGATTTTCAACAGCGCCAATTTCTCCAGTATCGCCACCGACGAGAAAGGCGTGATTCAAATCTTCAACGTCGGCGCCGAGCGCATGCTGGGCTACGCGGCCGCCGACGTGGTGAACAAGATCACCCCGGCCGATATCTCCGATCCGCAGGAAGTGATCGCCCGCGCGGTGGCATTGAGCGCCGAGCTCGAAACCACCATTACGCCGGGCTTCCAGGCGCTGGTCTTCAAGGCCTCCCGCGGGATCGAGGACATTTACGAACTGACCTACATCCGCAAGGACGGCAGCCGCTTCCCGGCCATCGTGTCGGTCACGGCGCTGCGCGACGATCAAGGCCTGATCATCGGCTACCTGCTGATCGGCACCGATAATTCCGCGCGCAAACAGGTGGAAGCCGAGCAAATGAAGCTCGATCAGCGTCTGCGCGACCAGCAGTTCTACACGCGCTCACTGATCGAATCCAACATTGACGCGCTCATGACCACCGATCCGGCCGGCATCATCACGGACGTCAACAAGCAGATGGAAGCGCTCACCGGCTCGACGCGCGACGAACTGATTGGCGCGCCGTTCAAGAACTACTTCACCGATCCGGCGCGGGCCGAGGCGGGCATCAAACAGGTGCTGCGCGACAAGAAGATCACCAATTACGAACTCACGGCTTGCGCCCGCGACGGCAAGACCACCGTGGTGTCCTACAACGCCACCACTTTCTACGACCGCGACAGGAAGCTGCAGGGCGTCTTCGCCGCGGCGCGCGACGTCACCGAGCGCAAGCTTCTCGATCATGCCATCGACGAGCAAAACGTCGAGCTGAAAAGAGCCAGGGCCGCGGCCGAAAAAGCCAACCTCGCGAAATCCGATTTCCTTTCCAGCATGAGCCATGAGCTGCGCTCGCCGCTGAATGCCATCCTCGGCTTCGCCCAGCTCATCAAATCCGATTCCCCGCCGCCCACATCTTCCCAGACGGAGAGCATCGACCAGATTCTCCACGCGGGATGGTATCTCCTGGAACTGATCAACGAAATCCTGGATCTCGCGCAGATCGAATCCGGCAGGCTGGCGCTGTCGCGGGAACCCACATCGCTGACCGAAGTCATGTTCGAATGCCAGGCCATGATCGAGCCGCAGGGTCAAAAGCGCGGCCTGAAAATGACTTTCCCGGTGTTCGACGTCCCCTGTTTTGTGGATGCCGACCGGACCCGGCTGAAGCAGGTTCTTATCAACCTTCTTTCCAACGCGATCAAGTACAACCAGCCAAACGGAACCGTCGTCGTGGACGTGGATCGCATCAAGGGAACTCCGGAACGGGTTCGTGTTAGCGTCAAGGACAGCGGCGCGGGATTGCCTCCGGATATGCTGCTTCAGCTTTTTCAGCCGTTCAACCGTCTCGGGCAAGAGAGAAGCGCCGAGGAAGGCACGGGCATCGGCCTGGTGATGAGCAAGCGCCTGGTGGAAATGATGGGAGGCGAAATCGGCGTCGAGAGCACCGTGGGGTTCGGCAGCGTTTTCTGGTTCGAGCTGAACTCGACGGCGGCGCCGCAACTGGCAGTTGACAGAGCCGGGCCAACGGCAAATCCGGAAACGCAAGTTCTGCACGGCGCGCCGCTGCGCACGCTGCTCTATGTAGAGGACAACCCGGCTAACCTGAAGTTGATCGAGCAACTCATCGCCCGCCGTAGGGATATGCGCCTGCTGACTGCGCGAGACGGAGACTTGGGTATCCACCTGGCGCGCACCAACCAGCCGGAGGTGATCCTGATGGACATCAATCTGCCTGGCATCAGTGGCATCGAAGCCCTCGGAATTCTACGCGCGGACCCGGCCACGGCGCACATTCCCATCGTGGCCCTCAGTGCCAATGCCATGCCCCGCGACATCGAGAAGGGCCTGCAGGCCGGATTCTTTCGCTATCTCACCAAACCGATTAAGGTCGATGAGTTCATGCGAACGTTGGACGAAGTATTGGAGTTCGCGCGGCACGAGGCCGGTCAGTGCTAAAGCATCGTTACGAAACAACATTGCCAGTTCTTGTGGGGCAGTTGGCCGCCAGGCAACCTGCGGGCCGAGTGGCACTCGGCCCTGCACGGCGGTTGGTAACCGCCGTGCCGGATGCCAACCGGCCCCACATGTCGCCCACCCGACACCTGACGGTTCCTAATTGAATCGCGACGAAGGCTATGGTCAGCCCAGCCGAAATTCTGAACGCCAGAATCCTGATCGTTGACGACCGGGAAGCCAACGTCCGTCTGCTGGAGGGCATGCTGCGCATCGCCGGCTATACTGCCGTCGAATCTACCACCGATCCGCTCCAGGTCTGCGAACTTCACCGCAAGCGTCGCTACGCCCTGATCCTGCTCGATCTCCAGATGCCCGGCATGGACGGATTTCAGGTGATGGAATGCCTGAAGGAAATCGAAGAGGACGGCTACCTTCCGGTCCTGGTGATCACCGCGCAGCCGGACCAAAAGCTGCGCGCTCTCGAAGCCGGCGCTAAGGATTTCGTCGGCAAACCGTTCGAACTGGCCGAGCTCCGCGCGCGCGTCCACAACATCCTGGAAGTGCGCCTGTTGCACCTGGAAGCCAAGAACTACAGCAAGGTGCTGGAGGAGACGGTCCGGGAACTGGAGGCCAGCCGCGAGGTGATTCGCCTGAAAAACCTGGCGGAGCGGGAGAAGCTCGAACAGGAATTGGCCCTGGCGCAGGAAACTCAGGCCAGCCTGCTGCCCCGGTGCCTGCCTCAGTTCGAGAATTTCAGCATCCATGCATATAACAGTCCCACACGCTATGTGGGAGGGGATTTCTACGATTTCCAACAACTGAGTTCCGGGGAATGGGTGGGCGTTCTGGCGGATGTCTCCGGCAAGGGGATGTCCGCGGCTCTGTTAAGTTCAATGGTGCTGGGCGCTCTCAGCATGGAGTTTCATTCCCAGACCCAGCCGCAGGAGGTCTTGAGCCGGGTGAATCAGCTCCTTTGCGAAAGGTCCCTCCCCTTTCAGTACGTTACGCTTTTTCTCTTTCTGCTAAGCCCGCAGGGCATAGGCCAATTCATCAGCGCGGGACATAACCCGGCCTATTTGTTCCGCTCCGCCACGGGAAAAATCGAAAAGCTGCGCTCCGACGCTCACTTCCTGGGGATGTTCGATTCCGCCTCTTATCTACCCCAAACTTTCCGTCTCGACAAAGGAGACATTCTGGTGGTTTACTCCGACGGCCTTACAGACGCGCAAGATCCGCTGGATGAAATGTTCGGAGAAGAAAGACTGCTAACACTCATTCGGCAAGAGGCGCCTTCCGGAAGCCACGCCCTCGAACAGAAGTTCTTGAGATCCATTGAGGAATTCACCCAGGGCATGCCGCAAACCGACGACATCACCTTCGTAGTAGTTGAGAAGTGCCGGTGAGAACTCTTCGCGGTCCTCAAGCCCCGGCGAAGACGGTTCCGAACAGCGCTCCGACGCCCGCGGTCACCGCCATGGCTAGAGCGCCCCAAAACGTGACGCGCATTGCGCCCACCAGCACGCCTGCGCCCCCGGCGTGCGCGGCCAACCCTCCCAGGAGCGCCAGGAACAAAAGGGAACTTCCGGCGACAATCGGAATCAGCCCTGCCGCCGGTGCTATGGCGGTAACCACCAGCGGCATCGCCGCTCCGGCAATGAAGCTGGCGGCCGACGCCAGCGCAGCCTGAATCGGACGTGCACTGAGAGTCGCGGAGATGCCCAGTTCGTCGCGGGCATGCGCGCCCAGAGCGTCGTGCGCCATTAATTGCTTGGCAACCTGTTTGGCAAGTTCGGCATCGAGGCCCCGAGCGACGTAGATTGCCGCCAGTTCCTTGTGCTCGCCCGCGTCATCTGTCTTCAATTCCGCGCGTTCCAGCTTGAGGTCGGCCTTTTCCGTGTCTGCCTGCGAGTGTACGGACACGTATTCGCCCGCCGCCATCGACATGGCCCCGGCCACCAGGCCGGCCACGCCCGCCACCATTACGCTGCCGTGACTGGCGTGCGCGGATGCGACACCCAGCACCAGGCTTCCCGTCGAAAGGATCCCGTCGTTCGCGCCCAATACCGCCGCGCGCAGCCAGCCGACGCGTTCGGTGCGATGCCGTTCAATTTGAGCTGGAGGCATTCGTCCTTTGGATCTGTCAATGTGGGGCGGGCGTCCACGCCTGCGGCGGGTCTCCAGACCCGCCGGCTTGTGGGGCAGTCACCTATAGCGACACCATCAGCGCAAGTCTCACGCCTGGATATGCGCGGTTGCAGAGATAGTACCCGTCGTCATAATCGATGTAAACGTCGTCGTCGGCGTACCAGTTCGCAGCCCAGGATCCGGGCCAGGGATCCACCAGCATGAACCAAAAGCCGTCGTACGAGAAGCGCGGATACCCCATGTAGATCGCGGGCATTCCGTGCATCCGGAACCAGTGACGGTCCCCGAAATGCAGATTGTAGGTGTTCTCGGGAATGTAGTAACCGCCATAGCCTCCGCGCTGCGCCCACGTGCGATGGTCGTTGTCCCAATTCCGATCGCCATTCTGCGCCCATGTGCTATGCCCCTGCCAGCCGCCACCCTGCTTTAGCCATCCCTTCTGCTGTTGCCAGGCGACTGCTTGCGGCCGCGTAGCGTGCCCTTGCTGTGCCTGCTGAGGCTGTTGGGCCCGCGCCTGCTGGGGTTGCTGCTGCTTGGCCTGCTGCTGGCCCCGCTGCTGCTGGGGTTGCTGTTGTTTGGCCTGCTGCGGAGCCCGCGCCTGCGCCGGTGGTTGTGGCTTAGCCTGTTGGGCCCGCTCTTGCTTCGGTTGTTGGGATGGCTTGGCCTGCTGAGCCCGCTGCTGCTGCGGTTGCTGGGCCTTCGGCTGCTGCTGAGCGCGCTGCTGCTGCGGTTGCTGTTGCTTAGGCTGCTGCTGAGCGCGCTGCTGCAGCGGTTGCTCTTGCTTAGGCTGCTGAGCCCGCTCCTGCTTCGGCTGCTGTTGTGGCTTAGGCTGCTGCTGAGCCCACTCCTGCTTCGGTTGCTGTTGCTTAGGCTGTTGCTGCTGCGCCTGCGGCCGTTGCTGTTGCGCCTGCGGCCGTGGCGCCTGCGCCGCGGGGCGCTGCTGCTGTTGTGCTGCCGGCCGCGCACTTTCTTGTGGCCTGCTTTGTTGCTTTTCAGGCTGGGCCTGTTTTTCGCCCTGAGGTTCGTGCTGCGCGTAGGCAGGGACAATCGTCCCCAAAAGCAGAACCAGGGCAGCGGTATTTGTAGCTCGAAGGAATTGCATAGTAATCGTCTCCATTTAGAACGCTCTTAAACCTGCACGCAGAAGACCAGTCCGCCGCTGCCGCGCGATGGTCAATCGAGACACCGGCCTCCTATTTCTTGGTTTCGAGAACGACACACTCCGCCGTCTGTGGCGCAGGCACTTCGTCCCGAATCGCCACCACCGCCGGCGGCCGATCCGTCGGCTTGTCCGTCGTCCCGTAGTCGGCCGCTGTCTCGGCAGCGGACGAAATATCCCTGGCGCCAGTGTCTTTCAGGGTCTGCTTGGCCCGCTCACACCACTCCGGGCTGTCGCAATGAACGGATACGAGAATGCCGCCGCGCCGCATTCTGCCCGCGTACCTCTTGGCGACGTATTCGGTCAGCCCCAGGCCCGCCGCCAATCCCGCGATCCAACCCAGCGCCCCGCCCGCGCCGGCGCCAGCCAAAGCCGCCAGCCAGGGTCCAGCCGCGACCAGCGGCCCTAAACCCGCGATGGCCACAACCTGGTTGGAATCGAGCCAGGCCAACACCGCGCCCACCACCGCCCCTACCGCTGCTCCCACGCCCGCTCCCGCCGGCGCTTTGGTGTGCTTCTCGTGCGCGAAATCCTTTGAGCCATGATTGTCGGAGGTCAGCACCGAGATATCCGCCGCCCGATACCCTGCTTTATGCAAGACTTCCAGGGCATCCGAAATCATTGTGCGATCCTCGTAGATGCCGATGACCGATGTGTTCTTTCCCATTTGGTGATCCTCTTTTTGAAACTGTCCAGTTGAATATGTGTGCACGAGCCGGGCCAACTCCTGAAAGCGCCGCGGCGTGCAGGTACACGCCGCCCATTGGTGCACAATCTGCATGCGGGGATGCACCTTTAGTTGAGCGGAGAAGTTGGCCGGGCCTGGCTCGCGCCACCTTTGCCGCTAATTCTTCTCGATTTCAAACGGTGCCAAACGTGCCACAAGGAGTTCACCGGAAGACCGGAGGGAAGACCCATGAATTGGGACCAGATCGCAGGCAAGTGCAAGCGATTTGCCGGCTCCGCCCGCGAACGCTGGGGGAAACTAACCGATAATGACTGGGAAACCATCGCCGGCAAGAAGGATCAGTTGGTCGGGCGGCTTCGGGAGCGGCACGGACTCGCTAGAGCGCATGCTGAAAAGCGCGCCGACGAACGGTCGCTCGCGCGAAAGGGCACCGCAAGCGAAAGCCACGATCCCACCCGCCTGTAGGAACACTTCAATGGACCCTCGTGCTCCGCATTCGGTGGCGCCGGTTCGCCGCGGGAATCGTCGCCTGCGGTTCGCCCTATCGCTCGTCTTCATCTCCCTGCCGGGTCTCCCGCTCTGCGCCGATGTGTGCGATCCAGCCGCTCTCGTAGGCGCCTATGGATTCCAACTCTCCGGCGAGACCACCATTTCCGGCGAGTCGAAGCCGGTTTCGAACATTGGGCGAATGGTCCTAGCCGCGGACGGAGCAATTAGCGGTTACTCGACAGCCATGTTCGCCGGCTTCCTTATGGGCAATCCTGTGACTGGAATCTATGAGGCACGCTGGGATTGCACCATCTCCTGGAGCCTGCAGGACGATTCCGGCGCCTTCCAACACTTCGACGGTGTCGCCACCAGCGACGGGAAGACGGTACATTTCCGCCAGGCCGACCCAGGCGGCGCCCAACACGGTATTATGGCCAGAACTCCGGCTGAGTGTAAGGCTTCGGACCTGCGGACACAATACGCGTTTACGCTCTCCGGCGCTTCCATCCCCATGGTGCCCGGCCCGGCTTCGATTACAGCTTCGAATACAATCCATGCGAAAGGTCTGATCAAGTCGGACGCGAATGCCAGTTTCAAGCTGGCTCTAGAGGGCGCCTCCGCACTCACCACCGACGTTACCATCGCAGTCGATGCCCAGTGCATCGTCGAAATCGACCTCTCGCTTCCCGCTCAAGACCCCGCCACGATTACACCCGTGAAGTTGCGCGGTATCCTGATCCATGAAGGCAAGGAAATCCTGGCCATTGAGACCGATCCGGGCGCCATGGTGACGGCAGCCTTTACTGCGCCTTGACAAGAAGAGCCTGGCTGGCGCCTTTGGCATAAATCTTGCACTGAATGGAGGGCGGGCAATTCTGCCCGCAGCCGGCTTTCAGCCAGCTCTGGCCGCCTAAAAAGGCGGCTGCGGCCAAGATTGGCCGCCCTACGATCCCCACTGATGGAGGCGCTTTGTATGAACGATAAGATGTTGTTTTCACTGTCTATTTTCCTGGCCGGGCTGGGAGCCGGCATTGCCCTGGTAGCTTTCGTTGCTCCTCGCTCCCGCTCGGCGACGGTCCGACTCGTCGGCTGCAAGCCCGAAGAGCACTTGCCGAGCGGCAAGACCGCGCCATCCTCACACTAGCTGTCCATCAGTTTCTTCGCGCCGCGACGAAGCGTGGGGCGGGCGTCCACGCCTGCAGCGGTCTCCAGACCCGCTCCACCGCCTCTCCGCCGAGGCTCGGTTTTGCAGCCTGCCGCGCTGTGGGGCAGGCCATCGTTTTTCGTGGCCTGCCGAGTCCGAGCACGGTGCGCAGACGACAAACAACGATCGTCTGCGCTACGCCGGACACTAGCCGCGAGGCTTGGTTGCCAGGATAATCCATTCGCAACTGGCCATCCGCCTGCTTTGAATCAACCGGCGAAATATCGCCTGGGAGGTTGCAGTGAATAAGGCCATATTGCTATCGATTCTGATTTGTGCGACGGCTTTTGCGCAGCGCGGCGGGCAGTCGCACGGCAGCGGTGGTCGCCCCGCGGCAGTTGGCGGTGGACACGTCCCCGCGCACGGTCCCCCTGCCGCGAGAGCCTCCGCGCCTACGCGGGGCCGCCAGGACAATGCCGCGACTGAGAACCACGTCAAAGCGGATAGGAGTGGCCATCCCAACGTTCCGCACGTCGATGCCAGGAACGATCGATGGGTTGGACACGATTCGGGCGCCAACGATGCGCATTACCATCTCGATCACCCGTGGGCGCACGGACGCTTCACCGGCGGCTTTGGACGGGATCATATGTTCGTGCTCGCGGGAGGAAACCGGGAACGCTTCTGGTTCGGCAATTTCTTCTGGGACGTCGCCGCGTTCGATTACAACATCGTCGCCGACTGGAACTGGTCTGGCGATCAGATCGTGATCTACGAAGACCCCGACCATGTGGGCTGGTATCTTGGATACAACCCGCGGTTAGGTACCTACGCTCACGTCGAGTATCTGGGAGGCTGAAGTTCTACCGGCCACAGCGTGATTCACGCGTGGCCATCGGGTTGCTTAGCTTTAGTTGAATTGGCGAAAGACCCTTTCAAACCTGCCCTCTGCTGCAACTAACCGGCGAAAGAAGAGTGGCTATAATAAACAGCGTGCTCGCGGGAGCCGCCATCAATAGTTGTTGCCGCTTACCTATCCTTCTCTTGTTTGTTGCTGCAGAGGGGTTTTTTGTTGCAGCAAATTTAGCCGTGGGGCAGGCCATCGTTTTTCGTGGCCTGCCGAGTTCGAGCCATCAGCAATTCCTGCATTTTGTACGGCAATAACTGCATGAGCCGATAGCGCGCGGGCGAGAATACCTTGGGCGGTGTTCGGCTTTCTCGTCTGCCCTGCTGTTGTCCAACGTATGGCAATCACGGCCCTCACCCATTGAAAGCCGCGTTTGTCCCGTGGTGTAGTGCCGATGGACCCCGGAGTGCTCCTCTTCTATCGCGTGCGGCCAGCCAGCCGAGGTCTTCGGATACCTTGCCGACAGAGCCAAGCCGGCCGCCCGAGAGTTTAGAACAAAGGAGCAGAAACAGATGAATGTCTTAAGAACAGTAACAACGAGCGTGTTTTGCCTGGCGCTAACGGGTGCGGTATTATCACCAGCCGCAAAGGCGGACGAGTGGAACAGGAAAACAGTGTTGACTTTCAGCGGGCCTGTGGAGATTCCGGGCGTCCACCTCAAGGGATGGGGCGTGTTGCCGGCCGGAACCTATGTATTCAAAATCTTGGACTCGCAGTCCGACCGTCACATTGTCCAGATCTTCAACAAGGACGAAACGCAGGTCTTCGCCACCATTCTGGCTATCCCGAACTATCGTCTCAAGGTGACTGGCAAGACCGTAGTCACTTTCCGCGAGCGTCCGGCCGGCGAGCCGGAGGCGCTCAGGGCATGGTTCTATCCCGGCGAAAACTATGGCGAGGAATTCGTTTATCCAAAAGCCAGAGCCATGCAACTAGCTAAAGAGACCAACACGCCGGTTCTCTTCACGGCGGCTGACGTCCCGTTGGAAGTCGCAGAGCCGATCCAGAAGGCGGACGAGCCCGTGGTCGTGCAACTGAAGCAGGTGCCGGTCATGGCGGTTCAACCTACGGGAGAAGAGGTGGAAGTCGCCCAGGTGGTCGCCCCCCCACCGGCGGAAGTAGCTGAGGTGGCCGCGCCGGCCACGGTGCTTCCGGCGACGTCGAGCACGCTGCCGCTGATCGCGCTGCTCGGATTGCTGGCGTTGGGCGGAGCCTTCGTCCTCCGGTCGGCGCAAAAGCGCGTGCAGTAAGGCGCTTGAAGCAGCCAGTTAAGGCTGGCCCGCGGGCGAGAGACTGCCCGCGCGATAACTGTCGGAAGGAGAGCGGCTATGAGGATGGGTCTGTCGCGGGCGGGAGAGCGTGGCGTAGTGCAGGCCATCGCCCTCCCGATCCTTCTCCCGATCTTCCTGGCAGGCCACACCGCATCTCAGACGCCGCCGGCAGCGCAAGATCCCGAATCCGGATTCCGAATCTCCGTGGACGTTGCCTTGGTGGTGATGCCGGCTACCGTGACCGACCGCCAGCGCGGCTTTGTCTCCAATCTGGTCGAAGGGGATTTCGAAGTTTATGAGAACGGTGTTCGACAACACATCCGGCTTTTCAGAAACGAAGATATTCCCGTCACTGTGGGACTAGTGGTCGACCAGAGCACCAGCATGCTGCCGAAGCTTGCGGAGGTGTCCGCCGCCGCCCAGACCTTCGTACGTTCCAGCAATCCGCAAGACGAAATGTTCGTCGTCAACTTCAACGAGCACGTATCGCTGGGCCTGCCAGGCGCGGTCCGATTCACCAATAACACCGTCGAACTGGCAAACGCGATCGTCGTCAGGCCCGCCGGAGGCCAGACCGCGCTTTACGACGCGATTGCCAAGGCTCTAGTGGAATTGCAGGCGGGCAGCCGGGATAAGAAAGTGCTGATCGTGGTCAGCGACGGCGGCGACAACGCCAGTGTGCGCAATTTGGCCCAAGTCATGGAACTGGCAGGGCAGTCCAGCGCCGTCATCTATACCATAGGCGTATTCGATGAAGACGATCAGGACCGCAACCCGAGTGTGCTCAAGCGCTTGGCGCGGGCCACCGGCGGCGAAGCTTTCTTCCCCCGCCAGATCAGCGAGGTGGCGCCAATCTGCGACCGCATCGCACGGGACATTCGTCATCAATACACCATCGGATATGTTCCAACCAATCTGACTCGTAGCGGCGTCTATCGCTCCATCCGGGTAGTTGCCCGGGAGGAGGGCCACCAGTTGTCCGTGCGCACTCGCACCGGCTACATATTCGGCGGCGAACCGCGGCCGGACAGTAAGGGCTCCAAATGAGGATTGTGGTTGGGAAAGCGCCACTCAGGCGAATTCTGAAGTGGGCCCAGCGCGCCCTGTTTGCCTGCGCCTTCCTGCTTCTGGGCTACTGCGCGTTCTCTCTGGGGGACGCCTGGATTTTCCAGTCGCGCCAAAGCGCGATCCTCGACCGCCAACTGCGCGATCGTCAGGCCGCCAGCGAGAGCGCCTCTCAACTGCGGTCCTCCGCCGTCCCGGCCAGCGCGCCCGCCGTCGCCGCGGACGGTCTCATCGGCCGTTTGGAGATCCCGCGCCTCTTCCTTTCCGTGGTCGTCGTCGAAGGCGTCGACAAAACCACTCTCCGGCGCGCGGTCGGACATATTCCCGGCACGTCTCTGCCGGGCGACTCCGGCAACGTAGGCCTCGCCGGACACCGGGACACATTTTTTCGCCCCCTGAAAGACTTGAAGATCAAGGACGAGATTCAGTTCTCAACGCTGAAAGGCAATTTCAAGTACGAAGTCCAGTCGCTAAGGGTGGTAGATCCAAGCAATGTAGGGGTACTCGCTTCGTCAGGCGAGAACGTGCTGACCATGGTGACCTGTTACCCTTTCTACTTCGTCGGGCCGGCGCCCAAGCGGTGGATCGTCCGGGCCAGGCAGGTGTCGCCGCAAATGGCGCCGCCATCGGTTGTGGAATGATGAAAAGCGGCAGACAAAGGTTGTCCGCTGGGGAGGTAGTTTGAAGAACTCTGTCGTTCGCGCCGCGCGCATCCTGGTCATTGAGGACAACGGCTCAGACGTCTTCCTTCTCGATCGGGCGCTGAAAAAGCAAAATCTCAAATTCGAACTGGTTCACCTGCTGAGCGGAGGGGAAGCCCTCGCTTTCATTCACCGGCAGGGGGCTTACGCGGATGCGGTAATTCCAGACCTGATCCTGGTGGACTTGAACCTGTCCAAGTATACCGGCGAAGATATCTTGCGCGAAATCCAACGCGCTACTCACCTCGCCGGTGTTCCGGTGTGCGTCTGGAGTTCTTCCCAGTCCCGCCGGGACGAGGCCCTGCTCAAAGAGCTCGGAATCTCCAAATTCATCACCAAGCCTTCCGGGCTGGATCAATTCATGGAGATCGGCAAAATCATCGTGGACCTTGTAAGGCAGGTTGCCAACCCGCGCGCCGATTGCCAATCGGCGGAATCCTAGCACCCGCCCACCAACTCGGCCGCCGGCCGGCCTGGACTTTGGCCACTTGCTGTGGGGCAGGTTGGTAACCTGCAGGCCGATTGTTAATCGGCCTTTCGCGAGCGAAGCTCGCGTAACCGGCCGTAGGCCTGCAGGGCGTCCGTCTTCAACGGAGCGGTTCCTGCCGGGCGGGAATCCACAAAGCACGACCACGCGAGTGGCATGCAAATGCCATTCACGGTAAAGTGGAAACGCCCATGACCATCGACGAGCGCCTTGATCGGCTCACGGAACGCCACGAAGCCCTGACCCAGACCATTGAACTCCTCACGCACGACGTAAGCGAGCTGCGTGCCACCGTCGAGGTCGACGCGCAAAACATCCGCGCCCTGGCCGCTAGCCAAGCTGACGCCGAAAACATCCGTGCCCTCGCCCGCATCGCCGAAATCCGCGGGCACCGCCTCACCGACCTGGAAGCTGATTAAACCGCAAACACCTTCAGCACCTCGTCCCCGTAGTGATTGATCACCTTGACCGCAATCTTGCCCGTCGTCGGACGGTCGAACGGCCGGCTGGTGGCCGAGTAGAGCGACGCCCATGCCGCCTCGTCCACCTCGGCCCGCAGAGCGCGCTTCAGCTTCTCGTAAGGCTCATCGGCACCGGTAAAGTAAGCGTGGCGCACGAAGAAGCTCTCACCGTTGTAGTCCGTGTCGATGAACCAGCAGGCGATGTCCTCGGTGGAGTGGCTGCGGATCTCCTGCGTGGTGGGATCGTACACATCCACGCCGCGCACCTCGACTTCGATCTTGCCATCGGAACGCCACCGGATATCCACGTCCGGCTCGCCGAAAACGGTGAAGAGGTTGCCCGCGCCAGTCTTCTTCAGCAGTTCCTCACCCATGAGCAGATCCGGGTTCATGCGGACCACCTGGACAGACAGCTTGCCGTAACGCCTGACCTCCTCGGAAACGTGGGGATCGAAGGCGAAGCCGCAGACCACCAGCAGGTCGAATCCGATGCCGCGCACGGCCTCCTTGGCAGCTTCCTTGATATGGTCCGGCCCCACGGTGCCGTACTGCGGGCCAATGGCGACGGCCACGCGCCGCGGTTTCCCTGCGGCGGTATATTCGCCGGTGGCGTGGATGTGTTCTCCCGCGAAAGCCTCCAGGCGGTCGAACTTGATGGCCTGCGACTTATCGGTGCCCTTGATGCCGGCTTTGCGGAGGTTATCCAGGATCACGGTGACGAAATCGCCCCCGGTATCGGCGGCCTCGCCGGCGCGCTCGGTGGCCGGACGCTCTTCGTCGGCGGGAGCGAGCACGCGGTGCGGCGACAGGCTCTCGACGGTGAACGGACCGCTGACGCGGATGCGCTTCCCCTCTTCATAGGGCTGATCGTAGAGATATTCGGTATCGGCGCGGCGGGCGATGGAGGCGTCGATCTCCTGCTGGCGCGCGCGGCGCAGCTTCCACCATTCTTCGTGCGTTTTGCGGGCCGCCGCCGGCCATTTGGTGTCAGGCTCACGCGGGATCTCCCATTCCCGCCAGTTCTGCTTCAGGGCGGCGTTCAATGTCTCGCGCAGGGGCTCAAGCTGGTCCTGGTAGTGGGCATGGATGGCGTCGATATCTTCGTTGCTGGCGATGGACTTGAGCCTAACGTGCGGGACTCGCCTGTAGACAAAGCCCTTACGCACGTCGTCTTCCGTCTTTCGCTCGGGCGGGATAACGCCGGCCAGTTCGGCCTCTTTCCTTATGCCATCGGGCGAGTCGGACAGCAGGTAATACGGGTACTTTGCTGCCATGAGGCGCGTGCGCGCGAGCGCCAGGGCGACGCGGCTGGTGTCGCACGTGATCCAGCGCCGGCCCCACTGCTCGGCGACGTAGGCCGTGGTGCCGCTACCGCAGGTCGGATCGAGCACAAGGTCGCCCGGATCAGTGGTCATGAGCAGGCAGCGCTCGACCAGCCGCGTGGCCGACTGAACGACGTAGATCGGGCTGCTGGCCCCCCACATATCCGCCCACAAGTTTGTAATTGTCACTGCTGGAAAGTCGTTGGCGAATCGCACGTATCCCAGGGAGCTGCCGTTTGAGCTGATGCGTCGCGCACTCTTCAGGCGCTCAACGCCCTGACGATTTGTCTTCCACTCACCGGAGGTTGGCAGGTATTCCCGCCCCTCAAACTCAATTGGGAAATACCCGGAACGATTCTCGCGGATTCGGGGGCTCGTCAGTATTTGGTTCAACCACAGGCGGGAGCCGTCACCACTCTTGACGTTGGGCAGATCGGCCGGGGCCGCGCGGCGGCGGTCGCCCCAGGGGACTCGAGGTTCTGGTACCCCGAATCGTACGCCTCTTCCAGCGAGCGCTCAAGGAAAAGCGGGCGGAATTTGCACAGTGCCTTCTCCCGGGCGTACCAGTGAACGAAGTCAACGGTTCCGGGAAGAAAGTCTCCGGTGGTGCCGCCGGTCTTGCGGACGCTGATGCTGCTCACAAAGTTTTCGCTTCCAAATACCTCATCCAGCACGCAGCGAGCCAGATGGGCGTTTTCGTCGCCGATCTGCACGAACACACTGCCCGTATCGGTGAGCATTTCGCGGGCTACGACCAGCCGTTCGCGCAGATACGCAAGGTACGAGTGAATCCCCAACTCCCAGGTGTCCCGAAACGCGCGTACCTGCTCGGGCTGCCGGGTCAGGTCCTGGGCTTTGCCGTCCTTCACGTCCCGCTTGCGGGTGCTCACCTGCCAGTTCGAACCGAACTTAATCCCGTAGGGCGGGTCCATGTAGACCGTTTGGACCTTACCCCTCAACCCCTCCTTCTCGGCCAACGACGCCATCACCAGCAGCGAATCGCCCAATATCATGCGATTCGTCCAGCTCTGTCCGTGATGGTAGAAATCGATGTATTGCTCGAATTCAATGCCGTTGAAGTCCGCGAACAACTCGGCCTGCGCCTTCTTCGTGCGCAAATTCTCAATCAACGCAACCGGGTGAATCTTCTCCTGTATGTAAACCGGCACGACCGGAACGGCCAGGTCCTGCGCGTCCTGCTCATCCTTCCCCTTCCAGACAAGCTGCGGGTCTAGCGAAGGATCGCGAGGGTACAACAGCTTCTTGGGCGATTTCTCCTCGTCGGCCACGAAGTCGCGCAGTTCCTCGGTCGGGATGTTGGCGCGCTTGTCCTTGTGCCGGATGCTATCGACCTCCGAACGTGGCGTCTTGGCTGGTTTCGCTTTGGTGGCCATGGCGGTTTACCCCGAAGTGGCGGCGAGGATCTGAAACGGTTCGCCGGCGGAGGCCGCCGCGGCAGGCGGCATCTCGTCCCACAGTCTGCCGTCCAGCGTACGCCCCATTCGGCTCTTCACCACGCCGCCCCACTGCTTGAAGAAGAAGGGAACATTCGCGCGCAGGCAACGCTGCCGAATCTGCCGCACCCACTGCGCGTCCATGGGGCGGGCGCCTGGCCCCGACTCGCCGCCAACAATCACCCAGTCGATGTCCTTCAGGTTGAGGCTGGGCAACGGACCGAGCAGCGGTTCCAGGGAAAGGAACTTGACGCGCGCTCCCGTCCGGCGAAGATCGTCGATCCGGTGCAGGTAGTCGCTGTTCTCGACACTCACTCCCATCCAGATATGCGGCTCCCACGGCAATTGGGGGGCGATCTCACGCAGCCGTTC
>JBEKPZ010000102.1:0-22233 GCA_049520215.1 Bryobacteraceae bacterium
TCGTGCACGCTGAATTTGTCGCCTGCGGTGAGCGGCTCGGCTTTGGGCCGCTGTTTGGGATCGGCGGGAATCTCGGCGGGCGCCTTGATCAGCCACAGGTGCAGCATGGAGTAGTCGCCATTCACGATCTCGAAATCGCCGTACTTCTCTTTGCGGTCCTTCTTTTCCTTGGGGTCCGGCCCGGTGGAGGTGTACGCGATGGCGCTCCCGTCCGGCGCCCATTCGAACGCGTCCACGCCGTTATCCTCGCCCGTCAGTTGCGCAGCTTCCCCGCCGGTCGGCGAGATCAGATAGATCTGGCGCTTGCTGTCGCGCTCCGAAGCGAAGGCGATGCGCTTGGAATCGGGCGACCACTTGGGGCTTTGGCTCGATTTCTTGCCGCTGGTAAGCTGGTATCGCTCGCCCGTGGAGAGCGCGGCGATCCAGATCTGCTGCACGAATTCGTCGTCTTCCCAATTCGTCTGTTGCACCGTGTAAGCGACATACCGGCCATCCGGCGAGATCTCGGCGCTCTGCACCGATTGCATGCCGAGCGATTGATCGATGGTGGGGGTCTGGGCGCACCCCAGCGCGCAGACCAGGATTCCAAGCAGAAGCGGTGCCTTTATATTGCGGGGCAGGGTCCGGCTAAAAATCAAACGCCAACTGATCGGCGTAATGCTTGCGGCGGATGCTGTCGATCTCGCGGGCTTCGCCGGTGCGTCCCCAATGCTCCAGGATCCAGATCTGCTCCCAGGCGCAATCTTCCAGCACGCGACGGTCGCCCTGCCGCTCGGCGGCGCGCTGCCAGTCCTGCAGGATTTCAAAAGCCTCGGCCAGCCGGTCTTGCGCTTTCGCCCACGTCAGCGCGCGACGCGCCAGCTTCGAGGCCAGCGGCCAATCCGCTTCCAGCGCCCAGGCGAAAGCGTGCAGCAGATCGGGCCAGTATGCCGTGAGATCCGCGGCGGGATTCTCGGCTCCGGTTTGTGCGTCGAACACGCCGGCTGCGGCGAGCGCGTGATAGCGCGCCCAACGCTTGGCGTCGCCCCGCAAAGCCACCCGCTCGAGGACCAGCGCCGGAACGAGAAACCGCGGACCGTTTTCGTCCAGCGGCGCAAGCACATCCTGCGACACGAACCCGGCAACCATGTCGCGCGCTTCCTCCGCCTCGGCGTCGGCGGTGCGCACAGCCATATCGAGAGGGAAGCCGGATGTCGCACAAGCGCACATCGCCGACAGTAGCCGCTGCGCGGGACCCTCCAGGTTACGGATGGTGTCCGCTAACTGAGCAGGGTCACGGGCGGAAGAAGCATCCAGCGGAACCGCCGCGGCGGAGAGCGCAGGCGCCAGATCGTTGTGCCGCGTGTTCATCAGGACCGACGTCCGCCCGCGCGGTGCAAGTAAAGCGGCGGTGGCCGCCACGGCGTCGTCGAGAATCAGCAGGCAGCGATGCCTGGCCGCGAGACGGCGGAGTTCGTTCAGGTTGGATTCCAGATCGCGGTCGAGCCGCACCCCCAACTGCGCGGCCAAGTCGCCCGCCAGCGCGGCAGCGGTGCGCGAGCCGCCAGTCAGCCAGAAGACCGCGTCAAAATCCTCCTGATGCCGTCGGGCGAATTCCAGGGCCAACGCGGTCTTGCCGGCGCCGGCGGCCGCCTCCAGCACGGCCATGCCCGGCGTGTCCGCCAGCAGCGCGCAGAGCGTTTCCAACTCGGCATCGCGTCCTTTGAACGATGGCTGCCGCGCGGGAACGAAGGACGCCTCCCGCGGCAAGGGCGAAAGGCTCATCAACCATCGCTTGATGGCGCGGAATGCGGCCAGACGATTCTGGCGCAGGTCGAAAAAATTCTTGCGCCGCAGCAGATCGGGAAACCTCGCGTCGCGGCAGAGTAACGTCGCCAGAGCGGTTCCCACCTCGGCGGCCTGCTCCCAAAAGACCGATTTCCAGCGCTCCAGGACCCAGCGCGGCGGGACCGCTTCCGGGGAAAGCAGCACCAACACCACATCGGCAGAGAGGCCTTCCTCCGCCTTGGCGATGAGGTCGCCACCGGGGGGCATCTCACCTTCCTCTAACAGGACTTCCACGCCGGCGCCGCGTTCCAGGAACGCCGCGAGTTCGTGGACAATTTCGCGATCCGGCGTGGAGTAGCAGGGGAAGACCTTGAGCATGCCTGACGCTCCATTATCGCAGGCGGTGGCACCGGCTTCAGTCAGGCGGTGGCACCGGCTTCAGCCGGTGTTCGGCCCCCCCCGCTGCCCAGCTACAAGTGGATGCCGCGAAAGATGTCGATCACGTCCTGGGCCAGGCCTTTCACCACGTCGGCTATGGCCTTGCCCGCGGCTTCGGCATCGCCGGCTATCTTTTGCCCGGCCGCCGTACACAGGAAGACGAAGAGATTGCCGGCCGCGAATGCCGCGGCGCTGGCGGGATCGGATGGGACTGCCACGATGAGCGCCGGCGCCGGCGTGGGATTCGTAGTTGGAGTTGGAAGCGGTGTAGTTGCCATGTTATTAGGTGCTCCTTCTTGAATTGGTATTGATTATCTCGCTGCAAGACTGTTCACCATTTACCATAAGCATGTGACTTTGGGGCCGCGGCGGGGCAATCGCTGCAACCTATTGAAAAAAGGGGTTAGTCCGATTTTGCGAAACGTGTGAACGAAACCTTGTGGGGCAGGCCCTCGGCCTGCGGCGGCCTCTCAGGCCGCTTGGCGCGCTTTCGACAGGTTATGTGGGTTTTCGTCCGTGCAGTAGGTCTTCCGACCCGCTTCCGGAAGGCACCTCAACTGGGTTGATCGCCGGCGAAAACTTCGTCCCCGAAGCCGTGCTGGGAAGCCGCCGGCACTTTCGTGTTGGTTAAACAGATTTGCCTCGTCAAACGGTTTTCCAGCACCATCTGGCGTACCATGGAAGAAGGAGTTCGCATAAATGGCGAGTCTCGATTGGTCACAATGCCCCGCCGTGGAGAGCGTCCCCGGCAAGGTTAGCGGCGCGTGGGTTTTGAAAGGCACGCGGATGCCGGTGTCCGCCATCTTCGAGAATCTGGAAGTAGGGGCCAATATCGACGACATCATGGAATGGTTCGATGGGCTGGACCGCGAACAGGTCAAGGCGGTTATCGAATTTGCCGCCCGCAGTCTCGACAAAGTGCCAGTGTACGCGCCTTAGATGCTTATCATTTTCGATCAGGCGACTCCTGTGCCGATCCGTCCGTATCTCGAAGGCCACACCGTGCGTACCGCGGCGTAGGAAGGCTGGGACAAGCTCAGGAATGGCGATCTGCTGACCGCCGCCGAAGAGGCCGGGTTCGACCTATCGCTGGCGACCGACAAGAACATCCGCTACCAGCAGAATCTTGCAGGCCGCAGGATCGCGATTGTGGTTCTCGGCCAGCAGCAGTGGCCGCGGCTCCGGCCTCACATCCAACGCGTCGTTGAAGCTGTCAATGCGGCCACTCCCGGCAGTTTCGCCGAGGTGGACATCGCTTACGACTAGAACCACCGAGCCGAGAACGGCATCTACGTCGGTCTGGCTGTCCTGTGCCATCAACGCGTGCCTCCGGCCCCATGCGCAAAGTTCACGCGCGAGTCTGGAGACCCTCCACAGGCGTGGACGCCCGCCCCACATGGTAAAATCGGCTTACCCCGCTATGAAAACCAACGCCGAAACGGAACGAATGTCGCGGCCGCTGGCCGAGGTCGACCCCGACGTCTACCAAGCCATCCTCCAAGAAGCCGAACGTCAGCACTCGCAACTGGAACTGATCGCCAGCGAAAACTTCGTCTCGGAAGCCGTGCTGGAAGCTGCCGGCAGCGTCTTCACCAACAAATACGCCGAGGGCTATCCCGGCAAGCGCTACTACGGCGGATGTGAATTCACCGATATCGTCGAGAACCTCGCGCGCGATCGCGCCAAGAAACTGTTCGGCGCGGAGCACGCCAACGTGCAGCCGCATTCCGGTTCGCAGGCCAATCAAGCTGCCTACGCCGCGGTCCTCCAACCCGGCGACACCATCCTGGGCATGAACCTCGCGCACGGCGGACACCTCACCCACGGCCACAAGCTCAACTTCTCGGGCAAGACTTACAACATCGTCCCCTACGGCGTGCGCAAGGACGATGAGCGCATCGATTACGACGAGCTCGCCCGCCTCGCCCAGGAGCACAAGCCCAAGATGGTGCTGGCCGGCGCCAGCGCCTATCCCCGCGTGCTGGAATTCGCCCGTTTCCGCGAGATCGCCGATTCCGTGGGCGCATTGTTCGTGGTGGACATGGCGCATATCGCGGGCCTGGTGGCCGCTGGCCTGCATCCTAATCCTTGCCAGTACGCCGACATCGTCACCACCACCACGCACAAAACGCTGCGCGGCCCGCGCGCCGGACTCATACTCTGCAAGGAGAAATTCGCCGCGGCCGTCGACAAAACCGTTTTCCCCGGATTCCAGGGCGGACCGCTGGTGCACATCATGGCCGCCAAAGCCGTGGCCTTCAAGGAAGCCATGGAGCCCGGCTTCGTGGAGTATCAGAAGCAAGTCGTAGCCAACGCCCAGGCCTTGGCAGGCGCCCTGATGGACGCGGGCTTCCACGTGGTGTCCAACGGCACCGACACCCATCTCATGCTGGTGGATGTCTTCTCCAAAGGCATTCGCGGCAAAGAGGCCGAGGCCGCGCTCGACCGCGCCCGCATTACCGTCAACAAGAACGCCATCCCCTTCGACGTGAATCCGCCGATGAATCCGAGCGGCATTCGTCTCGGCAGCCCCGCCGTCACTACGCGCGGCTTCGGCGAACCCGAGATGCGCGAGGTCGCGTCTCTGATCGCCGAGGTGCTGCAGAGCATAACATCGCCTGCTAGCACCGAAGACGTCATCGCCGCCGTGCGGCGCAAGGTCGAGACGCTGACCGAGCGCTTCCCCCTCTACGCCTGGCGACGTCAGGCCGTCTTCGCGCGCGCTTGATAAAGGGCCATGCCCCTGCGCATCGTGTTCGATGTTCGCCGCGTGCGGGACTTCGGCATCGGCACCTACATCCGCGGCCTGCTCCACGCCCTGGCCGCCATCGATCCATCCGACGAGTACATCCTGGTGGCGCTGCCCGACGATCGGGGCGCCTTCTCCGGCCTGCCGCCCAACTTCAAAACCGTCACCTACCGCAAGACGGATTCATACGCCTTGAATCACCTGGCCTTCCCTTGGTTCCTGCATCGCCTGGCGCCCAGCCTGGTCCACATTCCCTTGAACCAGGTGCCATTGTTCATGATGGATCCTTATGTGGTGACCATTCACGATATGGCCAGCCTGCTGTTCGAGACCGGCTCCGGCTTGCGTATGCAGACCCGCCGCTTCCTGCTCCGCCGCGGATTGTTGCGCGCTAAAGCCATCATGGCGGTCTCGGAAGCCACCCGGCGCGATGTCCATGACGCCCTCGGCATCCCCGCGGACCGCATCCGCGTGGCCTACAACGCTCCCAATCCGGATTTCTTCCGCGAGCCGCAGGACGCCCACGCCCGCGAGCGCATTCTGGAACGCTACCAGATCGACTACCCCTTCCTGCTCTACGCCGGCAACATCCGCCCGCAAAAGAACATTCCCCGCCTGGTCGAAGCCTTCGCTGTGGTCCGCGAACAGCTTTCGCGTCACCCCGTCTACCGCGACCTGCACCTCATTATCATCGGCGACGAAATCTCGCGATATCCCTCCGTGCGGCGCGCCGTCATTCAGACCCGCGTCGAAAAGGCCGTGCGCTTCCTCGGCTTCGTCCCCTTCGAAGCCCTGCGCGTCTTTTTCGAGAGCGCCGCCCTGTTCGTGTTCCCCTCGCTCTACGAAGGCTTCGGCTTGCCGCCGCTGGAAGCCATGGCCACCGGCACGCCCGTCGTGGCTTCCAACGTCGGTTCGCTGCTGGAGGTGCTCGGCGACGCCGCCTTGCTGGCGAACCCGGAGAACGTCTTCGAAATCGCCCGCGCCATCCAGGACGCCCTGCTCGACGAAGATCTCCGCGCCGATCTCATCGCCAAAGGCAAAGCCCAGGCGGCGCGCTATAGCTGGGACCGTACCGCCCGTGACGTCCTGGAAGTCTACCGCGAAGTGAGCGGCGTCCGCTAGGGTGGCACAGACTTTAGTCTGTGGCCGGAATGATCTATGTTTATGCCGCTAAGTCGTCGATAACCGGTGGCACAGACTTTAGTCTGTGGCCCGAAGGAGCGATGTTTATGCCTTTTTCCGCAGCCTGCTAAACTAACGGGCGTGCTAGTGCTACGATGAACCCAACAAACCCATGAGGTTCCCCGCTCCTGTTCCGGAAATCCCCGCGGCCAATGTCGACAAAGCCGCAGCCTACTATGTCGACACTCTGGGCTTCACCTTCGATTGGGGGGACGACCAAGGCGGCATTGCAGGCATCTCAAGGGGGAATTGCAGACTGTTCATCACCAATCGGTCCTTCCGAGAGTCCTACGGCAACATAGGCCCTATCCTTTTCTGGCTCAATCTCCACAGCAAGGCTGAGGTGGACGAACTCTTCGCACAGTGGAAGGCCGCGCAAGCCAAGATCGTTTCCGAGCCCGAGGACAAACCATGGAAGCTGCGCGAGTTTATGGCCGCCGATCTGGATGGCAACCTCATTCGTGTCTTCTATGATTTCAGGGGCGACATTCTGGGATAGACTTGCACATGGTCCGTCAGATTGCGCCTCTGTTCTTCACCATGAACATTCCCGCTACGCTCGCCTATTACAAAGAAAAGCTTGGCTTCGAATGTCTGGGGACGTGGCAGGATCCGCCGGTCTATGCAATCGTGGCGCGCGACCAGCAGAAGATTCACTTCCGCTGCGCTGAGCCGCCCACCGCCAATCCGGACAAATACCGGGCCGAACTGCTCGACGCGTACCTGCTCGTCGAAGATGCCGACGCACTTTATGCCGAGTACCTCGTCCAAGGCGTAGAATTCACTCGGGGAGTTGCCAACATGCCCTGGGGCTCGCGCGAGTTCGTGGTGAAGGATTGCGATGGCCGTCTGCTGGCTTTCGGCGCGAACCTGTAGCCTGAATTGGTCCGCGAGCGCAACTCGCTCAGGCCGCCTGTCACCGCTGCCCGTGTTTTACTGAAAGAGGGGACGCCATCATGAGCTATGAGAGCATTTGTGTCGAACGCGACGGGCCGTCCGCCGTAGTCACCCTGAACCGTCCACAGCGGCGCAATGCGCTGTCGCTGGAGTCGATGCTGGAGCTGATCGATGCGCTCGATGCCATTGGCCGCGATCGCACCATTCGCGCTGTAATCCTGGCCGCGGCAGGCAAGGTCTTCTGTTCCGGCCACGATCTCTCCGAGATGGTGGACCGCGATATCAACGAATACCGGCGCCTCTTCGACGTGTGCAGCGAGCTGATGATGAAGATCCAGGCCATTCCGCAACCGGTGATCGCGGAGGTGCAAGGCATCGCCACCGCCGCGGGATGCCAGTTGGTGGCCACCTGCGATCTGGCCATCGCGTCCGATCAGGCGGCCTTCGCCACGCCCGGCGTGCGCATCGGCCTGTTCTGCACCACCCCCATGGTGGCGTTGAGCCGCGCCGTGGGACGCAAACGCGCGCTCCAAATGCTGCTCACCGGCGAGATGGTGGACGCCGCCACCGCGGCGGAATGGGGCCTGGTCAACCGCGTGGCGCCGGCGGCCGAACTGCAGACGGAAACGCGAAAACTGGCGGCGCGCATCGCGGAGGCCAGCACCCTGACTGTGTCGCTGGGCAAGCAGGCATACTATACGCAGATCGATCTCGACCAGTCCAAAGCTTACGCCTACGCCAAGGAAGTCATGTCCATGAATTCACTGGCCGCGGACGCGCAAGAGGGCATCTCGGCGTTTCTGGAGAAGCGCGCGCCGTGTTGGACGGGGCGGTGACTCCAATTAACTTTCGTCAACCGTGAGTTAACAACCTATAGCACTATTACCGGCAGTACCTTCGCTAACTTGCCTTGGCGGTCCCCACCACGGTATCCAGTAAGAGGAGCCTTGCGGAATGTCCGAAAAGAGGAAAGAACAGCGGCGATTCACCAATGCCATGTTTGCAGTGGCCTGGGAAGACGCCCGCGGCCAGAGCCGCTCCCTCAGGGTCCGGGGCTTGAATGTTTCCAAGTCCGGCCTACGCATCGAGTCCAGCGAAGAGATGCACCCGGGCGTGCCGGTCAGTTTGCAGGCGGAGCGCCACGAGCTCAGCGGCAAGGCGACGGTTCGCAACTGCACGCGGCGCGGTTCGGCGTACGTGGTGGGGCTCGAGTTTTCGGAAGAAACCAAGCGAACGGTACGCCTGCCGCTGGTGGACTCCGTCGATTATTACGAGGTGCTGCAGGTCAGCCCGAACGCCGAGCTGGAAACCATCCGCCGCGTCTATCGCATCATGGCCGCTCGCTTCCACCCGGACAACCCCCAGAGCGGCGATTCCGAGCGGTTCCTGCTGCTGAACGATGCCTACGATATACTTTCGGACCCGGAAAAACGCGCCGCCTACGATGCCGCCCGGCGCGTCGGTGAATGCCAGCCGCTGCCGACCTTCGAGCTGAAGGAGTTCGTGGACGGGATCGAAGGCGAGCAGAACCGCAGGCTGGGTATCTTGTGCCTGCTGTATAACCGGCGGCGGGCCGACATGGAGCATCCGGGCCTTTCGTTGCTGGACCTGGAACGGCTGATGTCGTTTCCACGCGAATACATTGCATTCGCGGTCTGGTATCTCAGAGACAGCGGCTTCCTGATAATCGGAGACAACTCCGATTGCGTGCTCACGGCGGCGGGCGCAGACCATGTGGAAACCAACTCTCCCCGCAACGCCGTGTTTCACAAGTTGCTGCGGGCCTGAGCGAAACAGTGGGGCAGGCGCCCCGCCTGCGGACCGGCGCCTCGCCGGTCCACCGGCCGAAGGCCGGCAGGGCGGTTTTACCGCAGAATCAGCACCGCCAGCTTGCCGTCCGTAGTCAAATTGTCGCCCGTGGCATTCTGCCCGTTTCGCGGCACATTCGGACGATCCACCATCAACAGCGACTGCACCTTGCCGGTCAACAGCAAATCGTTGACCACCTTCGAGCGCTCCAGATCGATCTGCGAATCGATCTTGTGAATGAACGTGCGGTCCTTGGCTGAGAAGTCGATGCCGGTGTCGTGCGTGGCAGCGCAAACCCACACCGGCTGGCCCCGGTATGGATCGGGCCGCAGCCAGATGCGCAGGTGATGGCGCTGGGAGAAGGTGTTGTTCAGCTTCTCGAAGACCATATCCGGCGGACGCCCATCCAGGTACAGAATGGAAACCGGAGCCTCGCTGTATCCTCTGTCCTCGGCGATGGCGCGCAAGGTCTCCAATTTGGATTTCTCGCCGAGCTTGGATGCCTGGCTCCAACCGGCGCCGGCAAATGCTCCCTGCACCTGCTCCTGGCTGCCGATGAACATCAAAGTCGTAATATCCGATTCCTTGGGTGGCTTCTGCGCGCGGCTCTGGAAGGGCTGCCGATTCACCAGACCGATCAGCGCCAGCGGATCGGCGACCGGCTGCAGCGCGGCATCGGGCCCGGGCGGCGGCGCACCGGTCAGAGTCAGCGCGGCAGTGAGCTTCAGGTCCATCTCCACGCCGGAATCGTAACTGATATCGCCCTCCGTCTCTTTAAACACGGCTTTCTTGGCGGCGCTCAGAAAGCCGCCGAGGCCGGAATACTTCTCCGTAACTTTATCGATGCCCGAGTCCATGCGCGCGGAAAGCGTTTCATTCGCGAGTATGCCTTGGATCTCGCCCTTATCGTTGACGCTCTCGCGCGCGTTCTCCACGGCGGTCAACAGCGTGTGTACCCGTATGCGGCGGCCGCCCATCTCGAGTTCCCGGAAATCCAGCGCCAGCGTGGCGCGCACCGTTGGGTCGGTGGCGGCGCTGGCCCCCGTGACCACGCCTCGCAGCGTGACGCCCGCTGGTATGGCAAGCGTGCCATTCACCATCACTGGCGCGATGACCATGGTCTCCACCGGGTCGTCCGGCTTGGAGGTGTTGGAGGCGATCTTGGTCTTCAGGCGAACCTGCAGTGGGGCTCCGGCGGGGACCAAAATGTCCGCCATGGCCAGCGCCGGCAGCGCCAGCGCCCAGCCCGCCAGCAGGCTATTTCTCAGCCAATTCGGAGACGGGGCCATCGACGTCCTCAATACGGATTTTCAGATTGGTGCGCGCGTCCAGCTTGACGATGGGTACTTCGAAGCGCGCCACGATCATGCGGTCTTCGGAGTGCTGCCCTGGAATCTTGTCGCGGGTGAGCAGCGAGGCGTTGAACTTCTGTCCGAGAATGGGGTAATACTCGAAGATCCGTTTGGCATCCACCTCGGGCACCGGCGTGCTGGTATAGTTCTGCCCATCGGCTCCGGTGGCCGATACGTCCACGGTGCGCACGACAAAGGGAACATCGGACGGGTTCGCGAAACGGAAATCGACCACTGCCAGGGAGCTGTTGTCGTCCACCCCCATGGTGCGCACCTTCAGGATGGCGCCCTTCAGCTCGACATGTGCGCCGCGCTGGAGATAGAAAATGCCGAGGACGGCAATCAGGATTACGACCAATCCGATGCCGAAGGTCAGCAGAAATTGTTTGCTCAGGATCGTGGGACGATCGCCTGGCTCATACCCGGCCATATAGGAAGATAATAGCAGCAGGGCATGCGATGCAGTGGACCGCGCGTACCGGAAAAACGCTGAAGCTCTCGACCGGCGACATCACCCGTGTGGCGGCGGACGCCATCGTGAACGCCGCGAATTCCGCGCTGGCGGGCGGCGGCGGAGTGGACGGCGCCATCCATCGCGCGGGCGGCCCTTCCCTCATGGCGGAGTTGGACCAGATCCGGGCGCGCATCGGGCGGTGTCCCACGGGCAGCGCGGTGTCGACCGGGGCGGGCGCGTTGCCGGCGCGCTACGTTTTTCACGCCGTGGGCCCGGTCTATCGCGATGGCCAACATGGGGAGCCGGAATTGCTGGCCTCCTGCTACCGGAAGTGCTTCGATCTGGCCGAAGAACATGGCGCGCGCTCGATCGCTTTTCCTGCGATTAGCACGGGCGTGTACGGATATCCGTTGCCCGAGGCGGCGGCCATCGCCGTGGGCGAGGTGGCTCGGCAACTGGAACGCGCGGAATGCGCCGTCCAGGAAGCCCTCTTCGTCCTGTTCGATCGCCGGTCGTTCGATGCGTTCGCGCTGGCCCTAGCCGACTTGACTTAGCTAACCTCCTTAGTCTATACTAAAAATGATGCCAGTCAAGATCAACATCCACGAAGCCAAGACCAATCTCTCGCGGTTGCTGGTGCGCGTAGAATTGGGCGAAGAGATCATCCTGGCGCGGGCCGGAAAGCCGGTTGCCCGGTTGGCCCCCATGGAATCTAAGTCCGGAGAGCGGCGGCTGGGATCCGCCGCCCGGGAATTCCAAACCCCCGACGACTTCAATTCTCCGCTGCCGCCGGAAATTGAGGACTCGTTCTGGCGTTAAGAATTCTGCTGGATACGCACGCCTTCCTCTGGGCCATCACGGACGACCGTCGCCTGACGCCGCAGGCTCGCAAGATTCTTCGCACGGCCGATCTGTTTCTGAGCGTAGCCAGCCTCTGGGAGATTATCACCAAAGTGCAGATAGGCAAGCTGCCGCTTCCCGAACCGCCCTCGCGCTATTTGCCCCGGCATATAGCCGCACTGGGCGCCCAACTGCTTGCGATTGAAGCAGCGCACGTCCTGCGCCTGGAATCGTTGCCGCTTCACCATCGGGATCCCTTCGACCGGCTGCTGGTCGCGCAGAGCCTGGAAGAGAAAATGCCGCTGCTGAGTTGCGACACGCTGCTGGGACCTTACGGCGCCGACATCCGCTGGTGAAGCATTGTGGGGCGGGCAATCATGCCCGCAGCCGGCTTTCAGCCGGCTCTGGCCGCCCTTCAGTTTATGCAGAGATCTCGCGCCAGCTTCCACTTTCCCGTCGCGCACCCCCGCCTGGGTCGGCCTGGTGACACCAGGCCAGAATCGCGTCACAATGTAACCTATGCGGAGACTTGTCACCGCCCTCTCGATCGCTGCAGTTGTAGGTACGGCCCTAGCCGATTCGCCCGGAGCGCCAGCCGTTATCCAGCAGATCCGCCAGGCGTATGCCAACCTGAAGAGCTACCAGTTCCAACTGGCAAAGGAGCGTCGCATACAGGCTCCCGAGCACGAGACCGTCACCCGCACCTCGCTGCTCATGGCCTGGGACCGCTCCGGCAAGTTTCGCCTGGACCCACGCGGATCGGTGGGACTTACGATCGTCTCCAGCGGTGAAAACACCTGGACGTACAACGATCCCTTGAAACAATACATAAATTCGGCGGGCGATCCCACGATCGAGAAAGCGTTTTCCATGGCGGCCGACGGCGTGCCCTTATTCCCGGACGCATCCGATAGCAATGCGGCCACGTTGTCCGCGGACGACGAAGTTACAGTTGCCGGCACTCCGCATGCCTGTTACGTGGTCGAAATCCAGTATCGTGGCACGCGGGGCGGGCCGGGAGCCGCGCGCTGGGCCCAATTCTGGGTGGACAAGAAGACATACTTGATTCTCAAGCGCGTGCTGCACGAGCATTACGACCATGTCGGAACCGCGCCGGGGCCATCCGATATCACCACCACGTTATCGGTCACCACCCTTGAGGTGGACCAGCCTGTGGCGGAGGACCTGTTCAGATTCGAGCCGCCGGCCGACGCCCAGCAGGTCGAGCGCTTCGACCCTTCGCGCCCTAAGAACTCCGGACAGGCGGTGAAAAGCGCGGATCTTATCAACAAGCCTGCGGCGGACTTCAAGCTGCGCGACCTCGACGATCGCGAAGTGCAGCTTTCCAGCTTGCGCGGAAAAGTGGTCCTGCTGGAGTTCTGGGCTACCTGGTGCGGCCCATGCCGCGCCGAGATGCCAGCCATCGAAAAGGTCTATCGCAAGGAGAAAGACATTGCGATTTTTGGCATCGACCTCGGCGAAGATCGGGAAATCGTGCGAAAGTTCCTCCAGGAGCAGAAAATCACCTATCCGATCCTGCTGGCGGCCCAGAGCCGCGTACAGCAGGATTATGGCGCCAACGCGTTGCCTAGCGTCGTGATCCTCGACAAGAACGGCGTCATTCGTTCGTACAAGAAAGGCTATAGACAGGGCATCGAGAAGGCTCTGCGCGAAGATCTGGAAGATACCCGCCACGCCTTCCCCGTGGCGCATGCCCACGTAATTTCCAAGCGCGCCCCGGAGTATACGGCGGAGGCGCGGGATGCGCACCTCTCCGGCGCGGTCGCGCTCCACCTGACTGTCTCCCCGCAAGGGACTCCGTCTGGCATGCAAGTGGTCCGCCCGTTGGGACATGGGCTGGATCAGAAGGCCATCGAAGCGGTCCAAGGCTGGAAGTTCGAGCCGGCCATGCGCGAGGGGCAGCCCATCGCCGAAGAGATGAATGTCGAGGTGGCCTTCTCGTTGACGGCGCCGCTGCAAAGCGCCCCAAGCGAACCGCGCACCGCTGAAGAGGCCTACCGCCGCGGTGCTCATCTGGCCCAGACCAACCATGTCGAAGACGCCATCGGCATGTATGACAAAGCCATCGCTCTGAGGCCGGATTGGGCCTTAGCCTTCCACGCCCGGGCAAGTGCGTTCGTTCGACTGAGGAAGTACGAGGAGGCCATCCACGACTACGATGAAGCCATCCGGCTCGACCCGTCCCGCCCGGGCTGGTATGACGGCCGGGGTCTGGCATACTCGCAATCCGGGCAGCGGGAGCGGGCCCTGGACGATTACGATCGCGCCATCGAAATGAGTCAACTCCCCTCGGGCAACTACTTCAACAACCGCGGCTGGGCCAATCTGGAATTGGGGCATCCGGAGAAGGCCCTTCCGGATCTGACCAAAGCCATCCAACTCGTTCCGGATTATCGCAACGCTTACGAAAACCGGGCCCAGGCATACGTGGCGCTAAGGGACTGGGCGCACGCTATCGCGGATTACACCGCCGCCATGGACTTAGGCCCGAGCCGCTGGCAATACGAAAAACGGGCAGAGGCGCGGCGGACCATCGGAGACACAAAAGGCGCGGAAGAGGACGCGCGGCAGGCGGCCGCGATGTCCAACACGCCGCAGTAACCGCGCAGCATCGCCTTGGAGGGCGGCCAATCATGGCCTGGGGTCCCCTCTGGGGACGCCTTTTTAGGCGGCCAGAGCCGGACTACCCCCGCTTCTTCACTCCGGGAACTCGATCGAACGGATCACTCCGACCGTTCCCGGCATGGCTCCCTCTTTCGCCTCGTATTCGATTCTGATCCGCCGCGGCCTCTGGGGCCCGCATGTGAATTCCATGGCCGCATGGTCCTTGGTCGTGATGGAACCCGGATCCAGGAGCGCGAACGACATGGCCTCCGCGCCCACCCCGATGCGCATGCGGATCTTTCCGCCCATGCAATCGATTTGCTTCAGCGTGCCCTCGGCTACCGCCAGCGCCTCGCGCCGCCGCAGCTTGGGTGGCGGCGGATCGGACTCACCGCTGCGGGAACGATCCTCGCTCATCACCGGCACGTGCGGCACGTAGTTCAACGCATCCACCAGTTGGTCCAGCCGATCGATTTCTTCCGTGCTCTTGGCGTATTTCCGGCAAGTCGTAGCGGCGGCCTTGGCCTCCGCTTTCCGGTCCAGGCGGTAGTATGCGTATGCCATCGCGTGGAAGAACCCGAACGCCTGCTCCTCGGTCACGCGCTTCACCAATTGGAACTGCGCCAGCGCCTCGGCGTGCTTGTCCGCCAGCACGTACGCATAGCCGAGTTCCAGGCGCGCTTCCCGGTCGTCCGGGTCGATCTCGGTGGCGCGCTTCAGCACCGCCACAGCCTCGGCGCGCTGGTCCTGGGCCCGCAACAACCGTCCATAATCCAGATACATTCTGGCGTTGGTGCTGCCCAGTTCGGCCGCGCGCGCGTAATGCGTCAGAGCCTCCGGGCGCTTTCCCTCCCGCAAGCTGAGACGCGCCAGGCCCTGCTCCACCTGCCAGTCTTTCGGGTTCTCGCGCCCCAGCCGGCCGTACAATTCGCGCGCTTCGGCGGCCTTCCCCCGCGTATTCGCCAGGATGTCCGCCAGCACGAGGCCAGCTTCGAGCGGGCTCGATTCGCTGACTTCCGGCGCGTCCACATCCTTGGCCAACTTGGTGTTGAACAGCGACGCATTGAAGCGTGTCCCGCGCATGTACGATGCAAGATCGTTCTGCACCTGCGCCACCGGCTTGCCATACGCCTTCTGGAACGTGTCTGTCATGCTGGCGCCGCTCTTGATACCTTCGAGCAGCATGGGTAACTTGGGACGGTAATCCGTGCCCAGGTATAACATGTGCACCAGCGCCCAACTCTCCGCGTAGAACAGCCCGGCATGGGTCTTCTCGTTATACAAAGGGGAGTCGTGCTCGACGGCCAACAGCGTTGCTAAGTCGATCCACTTCGATTCCTGCAGCAGGATGAAGTGCGGCATGATGATGTCGCCCACCTCTATCTTCCCGGCCAGCGGTTTCAGGTTGGAGTAAAGCTCGGCGAGTCCTTCGTTGAACCACACCGGCGCCGCGATTCCGGAGTGTTTCACCAACAGGTGTATGTACTCGTGTACCGCCACCGGAAAGTACTCGCTGGAACCGCTCTTCATGACGATGTAATCGCGATCCTCCGCGCCCAAATAGAAGGCCGCGGCGAAGTCGTTCGGGGCGTAGGGCGCGAACTCTTTATCCGAGCGGAAGAGCACGATGCGCACCGGCGGACCGGATTTCAATCCCAGCCCCATAGCCTCGCGGAAGAAGGCGCGCACTTGCTCGAAGTGCCGCGCCACCTCGCGTCCGTTCCGCTCACCGGCGGTGGTGAACAACTCGAAGTTCGGGGATTGGATTTTCAGCCAGCGCGGCCCTTCGCTGCCCACGGCGGGGAGCGCGGCCAAGGCGCACAGCAGCGCGGTCGCCAGCCGGCCTGCGCACTGCCTCATCTCCGGAGTGTAGCATCGTAATGGACCCGGAAATCTAGCGCCGCCTGCTGGTGGCCCGCGGGTATACACACTGGCCGCGCTCCACAACGTGCTTCAAATCGCCATGGGTTGGGACAACTCCCACTTGCACGTGTTCCGGTATTCTACAACGTGCCCCGGACAATCGACGACAGCAAACTGCGGCTCGATGAAGTCTTGCTCCGCGTGAGACCGAACTTCGTCTACACCTACGATATGGGCGACTCGTGGGAACACGCCATCGTGCTCGAGGAGCGGTTGCCTGCGGACCTTTTACTCTTCGTGGTCCTGTTTTGTCGGGCCGTATTTCTTTCCCGCCTTCGCCCGTGGCACTTTCGCCGCCGCCTTGGTAGCGGCCTTCTTCCGGGCACTCGTCTTTTCGGAGGATGCCTGCAATTTCACAGCGTCCTTCGCCCGCCCGACCGAAGCCTTCGCATCGAGAAGCTGCTGGCGGATTTCTAGCGCATCCGCTGAATACCGCTCCAGCACATCCGAGACCAAATCCTCAGCGTGGGTAAGCCGCTTCAGAGCCTTATTTGCTTTCATGACTACTCCTGGTTGTGGCGGTTCTTGGACCACTGAAGTATAACATTTCGGCGCAGACATCCCATGTTCCACCCGATAAACTCCCGGCTCGTCCAATCGACAACCGCCTTCAGCCAGCGTTCCGGCGATTCAGGATTGCGCCTTATAGAACACGTAGAAAAACACGGCTACACTGAGGCTTGCCAGCAAATGAATGAACGATGTCAACACCGTTATCGCAGCAATCGCACCAGCCAGGAGGGCCGATACGTCACGGATGAACACCACCGCCAGCAGAATGGTTATAAGCGCCATGCCGATCAAGGCGAAGAACGCCGCATTCTTGAGGGTCATGACGGGAGTATAGCACTCGCCGCCTGATCGCTATCGGCGTATTGCCCTGTAATCAGTCTTCTTCGTCATCGTCATCGTCTTTTGGGGTTTTGGCAGCGTAGCCGTCGTTGTAGCCGTCCGGTTCACCTTCTTCGTCTTCTGAGTCGGCCACTTTACCGTTCCATGCAGCCTTAGCTTTACCAACGGGGTACACCACGTAATTGAAATCCAGCCTATCCCACTGAAGAGGCACTGCGGTTTCTTTGATGATGTCTAAAAGTGTTGGCCCATTTTGTTCATGGGAACGAGCGGCAGGACCTTGCCAAAAGAATCGACCACAGTAGGCTTCGGTGTGGATTCCGGCAACACGCATATCCTCAACGAATTTCTCGTGAACGGTCATGTCTAATAGTTAGCCCAGGCCGTTCTCATCGTGAAGGCACCCGCCGAACGACGCCAGCCCTTTCATCAGGTGTGGAACGAGTGAAAGACCCACGTTCTGGAACCGTCTTCCGGCCCGAAGTGCCTTTCATCGGTATCGGCGGCACTTCCACGAGGTAGTCGTAGACTCCATGCCGTCGTGCAGGCGGGGTTGGTGGAATCACCGTGTGCTTCTCCAGGATGACGAAGCCCTCGACCATTTCGCCAACATCGTGAACGAATTGCGAACGAATGGTTTTGGTCATCATGGCAGTGCCTCTGAAGCTCAGGGTAACACGATTGAGGCAGCGCCCTGAACTCGCCTGGTGGGGTTGAGTATGATGGTCGAAGCGTTCACGGTTGCGATACATCGGCATTAGGCCGAGAGGTTTTTCTTCCTCAATTCGCCAATGACTGCGCTACCGAGCAGCATATAGAAGAACCCGACCAGGAGAATGACTGCGAAGCACGACGGCACGATAAGCCAGTCAGATCCGTGAGGGAACATCCCCTTGCCGCTCCAGTACAGAAACAACGGGGCGAAGCTGATTGAGACGCCTTGCAACGCAGCCACAATCCAATACAACGGGGAGCGAACGATCTTCACCCACCTGGAGTCAATCTCGATTGTTACTTTGGTCATGTGCAGATACCACCAGCATAAACTTGCTCTGTCCGGTCAACATTACGCCAAACAGCGCTACAGAATGAAGGCTTCCGTTGGGGCCTGTGCGGGAGCCGTGACCTTGGCCGTCGCCTTCTTCACCGCAGCTTTCTTGGCTGGCGCACTCTTCTTCGAAGCCTTTGCCGCTGATGCCCTTAGCCTTTTCTTGGGGCCGCTTTCTTCCTGGCCGGTCCCGTCTACTTCTTTGCCGACGCCGATTTCGCCTTTGCTGCTTTGGCGGCTCTGGCTTTCTTGAGATTAGCCGCGAGCTTCGCCTTTGCTGCCGCTGAGAGCTTCCGCTTTGGCTTCGGCGCTTGTGCCGGGGCTTGCGCTGCCGGTTCAGACTCGCCCTTGATCGTTGCCCACCTGTGTTTTTGGGCCAAAGCCATTTTTCGGCGAACTGCAAGACTCCTCTTCCACCGCTGTGGTTTTGCTGGTTCCGGCGTGGTAGCGGTCTCTGAGGGGCCACCGGACAGCATGGCACGAAGTTCAGCGATCTGATTGTCGATCTGGGTCTTTTGGTGCTCGAATCCCACTATGGCTGCTTCAATTATGGTGCTATTCAGTTTCGATACTGGCATGGTTCCTTCCCATTCCTATATTCACACAGAATCAGACAGCCGGTGTTGTCACTCAACAAAAACAGCATTGGCTTCGGTCACTGTCCCTATGCGGCGTGCCTGGAATCCACGGGTGACTGTACGCCGATCCGGTTGCCGTCTTCCAGGTTGCCGGGTGCTATCATCGTGGCAGAAGTCAGGAAAAAGGCCGATCCACGGCGGCGGTATCCGTCCAGTTTGATGAGGCTGAACCAAGGGCAAGAGACATTGTTATGAGCGTCGAAGATCATTTCCGGCAAGCATATAAAGAAGGCTTCGCACCTTGGGACATCGGCAAACCGGACTTTAACCTCGTTCAGACAGTGACCACCCTTCCCATCGCTCCCTGTCGGGCATTGGAGGTCGGCTGCGGCACTGGCGACAACGCAATCTGGCTGGCGCAACACGGATTCGATGTCGTCGGGGTGGATGCATCCGACATTGCGATAGAGAAAGCGGAAGAAAAGGCCGCAACGGCCAAAGCTACATGCACGTTCGCCGTCCTGGACTTCCTCAGGAGCCACGTCGAAGCAGCGCCACTCGGGTTGGCCTTTGACCGGGGCTGTTTTCATGTCTTTGACTCCGACGAGGACCGAACAAAGTTTGCCGAACAGGTCCACCGGCACTTAGGAGACGACGGCTTGTGGCTCAGTCTGATCGGGAATGCGGATGAAGTACGTGTCGGCGACGGCCCACCACGGCGGACGGCCAGAGAGATCGTGAACGCTGTCGAACCGTATTTCGAGATCCTGTCGCTCGTATCCAGCCATTTTGAAACTACACTGCCAATTCCGCCGAGAGCTTGGGTTTGTTTGATGAGGAAAAGGTGGACAGCGATTGGCTGAACTGCTGTCGATGCGGGCCGGTCTGATCGACTTCCAGGTCTTTCCTCTCGTGGCGTATTCGGGGTTCGCACGGCTGTTTGCGCAGAAAGGGTAGCCCTCCACAGACCGCCATCGCTCAAATTCGCTACGCTGGTTGTATGCCGGAAACGATGGAACCGCCACTTGCGGCGGGAAACAAAACGCAATTCGCTGAAGTCTTCAAGTCCATAATCGAGCACGCAGGCGCAAAGATTGTTTATGGTGAACCCGTGTCCGTCAGTGGCAAAACGATTCTGCCCGTTGCCACAATTCGGTGCGGATTTGGCGGCAGTTCGGGCGGCAACGGAAACAACTGGCAGCACGGCGGTAGCGGCGGTGGTGGACTCGTTACGAAGCCGTTGGGCGTGGTGGAGATCACTCAGTCGCAGACCCGGTTTATCCCGATTTGTTCGAGTCGGGCGCTGGTGTTCGCTGTTGGTGTCGGTGTGTGCTTAGGATTCTTGGCCGGTTCGAGGAGACGCTGACCGCCAAAGGCGAGATGGAACTGGCCGGTATTGAGCAATCACCGGGTAACGACTCGGGCGATTTGAAACTCTCGCCTTCCTTGAGCGCCTTAGCTCCACGGATTCTGAAGTCGCTCACGCAACACGTTGAACCGGTCCTGGTGCTTTTTCTGATTCCGGTCGCTTGTCAAGTGTCTAACGGCAATGAGGGCAGCGCCCCATACACCAACGATGCTGGCCGAAATCAATAGGTTCATGAATTCAGTATTGCGGATGCGGTAATCTTTCAAACAATCCCAGTACGTACCGGCCTGGACGATTGTTATGAGCCTAAAGTTGTGTGGCCGTGGAACACAGCCCAAACACCAGCAAAAGAAAACGGAGCACTTGCAGCACTCTGCGGGTATCGGTTTGACGGGCGCCAAGGCCAACGGGGTGCGCGGCGATTACGCTACCGCTATCCTATGTTATTAGACCTTTTAGTTTGCCATCGAGAGACAGCCGAGCTGGTAGTTGACAAGGCATGAAACACCTTGGTCCGAGCAAGTAGGTAAATTGCTAGAATCTCTCCGTCCGCAGAGCTTTTGGGAGAAAAGTTAAGTGCGACGACGGCCCGGGCAGAAGGCTCCATCCAAGCCCATCATAACGCCGCTACAGGCTACCAGCATCAACACAGAGTGTGCCTGAACCAATACAGCGACGTTTGCCCCTGATGCATGCTTCCGGTCCGAGCCGTTGCAATAATCAACTCGCACACCGACCCGTGTTTACGGCGTGGTTGTTTGGGAGAGCGGTGGGTGATGCCTTGCCAGACGGGCGATGATGGCTCTTGCGTATTCGGCTTCAAGTCGATCATTCGACTTCACGTCCTGTCCTGGTCGTGCCACGTAGTCGCTGGTTCCAAGGTGATAGCTGCCCCGAAGAAACTAGGTCGGCAATCTCGGTCGGCGAAGAATGGGATCCGGATGCCTTCTCGCCCGATGACGTGAACCAACGCCTCCACGCCCGGCGCCGAACGCGCCCCGGTCCCCCCGCCGCTTGACCAGTTTTGTGGGGCGGGCACTCTGCCAGGCATTCTGCCCGCAGCCCGCTCACCCAGAGCGCGTCCCGCGCCGAATCCGCTAAGCTAAAGAACAGGCCTCCAGCCTAAACCAAACATGCCCCTCGACAGCTATACCATCACCCAAGGCCGTGACCGCGCGCCCGCGCGCGCCATGCTGAAAGGCATCGGGTTCACCGATGCCGACCTTGCCAAGCCCATCATCGGCGTCGCCAACACCTGGATCGAAACCATGCCGTGCAACTACAACTTGCGCGAGCTGGCCGTCAAGGTAAAGGAAGGCATTCGCGCAGCCGGCGGCACGCCGATGGAGTTCAACACCATCGCCATCAGCGATGGCGTCACCATGGGCACCGAAGGCATGAAGGCCTCGCTGGTCAGCCGCGAAGTCATTGCCGATTCCATCGAACTGGTGGCCCGCGGCCACATGTTCGACGGCATCGTGGCGCTGGTGGCTTGCGACAAGACCATCCCCGGCGCGGCCATGGCGCTGCTGCGGCTCAACGTGCCCAGCGTCATCCTCTACGGCGGATCGATTCTGCCCGGACGCCACAACGGCCGCGACATCACCATTCAGGATGTCTTCGAAGCCGTGGGCGCCAACGCCGCCGGCCGCATGAGCGACCAGGAATTGCTGGACATCGAGAACCACGCCTGCCCCGGCGCGGGCGCGTGCGGCGGCCAGTTCACCGCCAATACCATGGCCACCGTGCTGGAACTGATCGGACTCTCGCCCATGGGCACCGCCGCGGTCCCCCAAGTCGACGCGCGCAAAAACGCTGTGAGTTTCCGCTGCGGCGAGATCGTCATGGACGCCGTGCGCCACAACCGCCGGCCGCGCCAGATCGCCACGCGCACGGCTTTCGCCAACGCCATCGCCGGCGTAGCGGCCACCGGCGGATCTACGAATGCCGTGCTGCACCTGTTGGCCATGGCGCGCGAAGCGGGCGTCCCGCTGGCCATCGACGATTTCCAGGAGGTCTGCCGCCGCACTCCCGTGCTGGTGGATCTGAAACCCGGCGGACGCTTCGTTGCTGTCGATGTGGATAAGGCCGGCGGCATGGGCGTGATCGCGCAGCGCCTGGTCGAGGGCGGCTACGTGGATGGCTCCGCACTGACTTGTACCGGCCGCACCTTCGCCGCGGAAGCCGCCGATGCGCGGGAAACTCCGGGACAGGAAGTCGTTCGCCCGTTGGCCAAGCCCCTCAAGCCGCGCGGAGGCATGGCCATTCTGCGCGGATCGCTGGCGCCGGATGGCTGCGTCATCAAGCTCGCCGGCCACGAGCGCATGCAACACCGCGGCCCGGCGCGCGT
>JBEKPZ010000103.1:0-22586 GCA_049520215.1 Bryobacteraceae bacterium
ATCTCGAGTCCGCGCTCGCGTACACCGCCCGCCAGCTTCGCACGCACCTGGGTGTGGAGATTGGCGTACACCCGGTCAGCACGGCCGCCTCGCACGCGCATCTCCTGGAGCAATGGTTCTCCAGAGAGATCGCGCCGCTCTACGAGAAGCATCGACAGCTCGCGCAAGAGTCGGGCCGCAGAAAAACCGCTGCGTTGCGCGACGCGGTGGTAGCGGCGCTTAAGGCAAAACTGAACGGCAGCGGAACCGCTCAAGCGCTGAAGGGTGAAGAACTCGTCGCCCTGGAGCGCGACTTGCGCGAGTCGGCCGCCAGCCTCGAACAGGCCAGAGTGTTCTGTCTCGGCGCCTCCGACGAAATACGCGGTTTGGCGCCGCAAGCGCTCAACCAAGCGGCGGATGCCCTGCTGGAGATGTGGTCCAGCGCCGCCGTCACGAACGCCATCGCCAAGACCGCCTCCGTCGCAACCCAGGTGTACGCGCATCTCCAGGAACTCGCCCGCAAGCTGGCCGCGGCATTACACAGGGCCGCCAAGACGCTGGGCAGTAACGATGCGCCGCCAGAGCGGGATCTGCTGGACGCCGTTCGCGAGATGCCGCGCTTCGATCCTCCACCCGTGAGCGCGAACTTCGATCGCCCCTGGATTCGGTATCCCAGAGCGCTGGCGCGAAAACGGATCCACGCCAAGCTTCGGCTGCTCCTCGAAGAGCCGCTTTCGCAGGCATTCACCACACACGGGCGGCTGGTCGAGAGCTGGGCCCGCGGAGCCTTGGCGGAACTCCAGTTGAGGTTCGATTCTTCAGCGGATGCCTACCGCGCGCAGGTGGCTAGGTTACTGTCCCGAGGGTCTTTGGCGCCGCTGGAGCAACAAGCTATCCTCGACGATCTGGCGCGCCTCGACGAGGCCGACGGAAAATGAGCCCAGGCGCGAGTGGCGTCGATTCCCGGCAATATCGTTTCACCTTCGCCATCGAAGCGCTCTCCCAAGTTCCGCCCGACTTCGTTCTGCCGCCTGAATTCGGGGTGTTCGACGCCGGCGTGTTTCTGCCGCGCGGCGACGTGGACTGGTTGGGCCGCCGTAGATACCCTGCGCGGATTCTGCTGCTGAGCTGACCTGGGATGGCGAGCAGATAAACCTGCCGTACAATACGCGCGCCAGAGGCCCGGTCGAGAGGTGCATGAAGACGCTGCAGGATCGCTGGTTGCCGGCTGCGCCCGCCCTCCCGGCCCCTCCCACATGCGCCTTCGGGGCACCGCTCGATCTGAAGTTCGACTACGCGCGGTCCGCGGAACTGATCGCTGGAGAAACAGTGTTGGCGCAATTCTTCCAGCCCCCGCCGGCGGGCGACCTGGTGTTAGTAACCTCGCGCCGGTTGCTCTGGATCACCGAACGGCACAAGGGAAGCTATGGACGATACGGAACGGTCAGTCACTCGGCTCGCCTGTCGTCGATTGCAGAGGTGCGCGGCGGCTTGGAGATTGCTTTTCGTTCCGGTGACCCGTGGCACATTCCCGTTCGCGAATACCAAAAGCAAGAGGCGAGCAAGTTCGAAGCGGCAGTCCACAGCATGTCATAAACTGTACTACTGTCCATCAGCTTGTTGTGGGGCAGGCTCTCAGCCTGCGGCGGCCTCTCAGGCCGCCCTTACCCCGATTCCAGCCGCTCCAGATCCTCGCGGATGCGCGGAGCGTCCTGTCCAGCCGATGCAATCAGCTTCTCGATGGTGGCGATCAGAGTATCGAGCCGCGCGATCGAGTCTTTTTCCAAGGTAAGTAGCGCTGCGCCGACGACCTCCTCCCACTGAGTCGCCAGCCGCGATAGGTTCATGAACACCACATCGTCCACTCTGCGCTCGAAGTGTCTCTTCACCGCGCCTTGCAAAAGTGACATCGGAACTGCCAACGAAACTAGCTCCCAGTTATGATCGAAGATCCGGCCGACTCGGATATCCGGTGAACGCGGCTCCTGGACTGTGAGTTCTACCTGCGTCGTCTCCAGAGGCACGCCCAGCGCCTCCAAAGTCAGCTTCGCCAGCCGGTTCCGAAAATCCTGGAGAGACTGCGAGAGTTGGCGGCTGGCGCGCCGGCCCGGTTCCAGGAACTCGCCGCGATGCCGCAGGGAAAGCGCGGCCATCTCCCGCGTCACGCCGGCGCGCAGCCATTCGTCGAAGCTCTCCATCGCCACACTCAGGCTGCGGGTCCATGCGGGAAACTCCCGCCCCAGGCCATCGAGGAGCCGCTGGCATACCGGCGCCTCATCCCGCCGCAGGATCTCTTCGAACCTGCTGCGGGCGCCCGCGGCCGCGTGCCGCGCGACCAGCCGCAGAGTCAGGCGCGTATCGTCCACAGACTCCTTCTGCCCCACAATCCGCTCGCGCAGTTGCTCCCGATCGGAATCGGCCGTCTCGGCTGCCTTCAGCGCGACGTTCAGATAGCTGCGGCACTCGGCCGCGAGCGACTCGGTCTTGTGCCGCAAGATGGCGGCGTGTTCCTCGCCGGCGCCAGCGCGGGCGCTGCAGAGAAGCTGCTGGTCGAGTCGTTCGCGCAGATACTCGAAGCCGGGCCGGATGGAGTAAGAAAACACCGGCACCGAGCCATTCCAATATCGCCCCAGTTGCTCGTGAACGAAGCGTTCGACCTGGCTACGCTCATCCGCGGCCAGCGTATCGACCTTAGTCAGCAACACCGAGATGTTGGGGGTAAAGCGGCTCAGGTTGCGGATCAGTTCGATGTCGTTCGCGGAGAGCGGTGGATCGACCCCCACCGCGACCAATGCCAGCCCCGTGTTCGGCAGCCACTCGGTGGCCGCTTCCGTATTGTGCTCGAAGACGCTGTCGAGCCCCGGTGTGTCGACGAAACAGATGCCGTGGTAGCGTTCCATCGCGGGCACCTCGAGATGCACCGAGGCAACCTGCTTCGCATTACCGGGATTCGCTGTCTCAGAGACATAGTCCACGATCTGGTTCAACGAAATCGGCGTCGCGTGTCCATCCAGGAAGCGGACTTCGGCCCTCTCCTTGGGGCCGAACTCAATCCCGGTGATGACGGAAGTAACCGGAATCACGCCGGTGGGAAGTAATCGCTCGCCGAGGAGATGGTTGAGAAAGCTGCTCTTGCCGGCTTTGAATCGCCCGAAGACTGCGACGTTGAGTGTCTCCGCTCGCGCGAATGTGCGGCAACTCTCCACGAAGTACCGCAGGTCCGCGATCTGGTAACGGTTGCAGAGTTCCGCGGCCATCTCCAGTAAGGAAATCGGCGAGCCGCTCATCTCAACCTATGAACGCCGGCAGCGCGTCCATGCGCAGCGGCAAGAACTTGACACGCCGTCCCAGCCGGTATTCGGGCCGCGCCGCCAGTCGGCACATAGCCACAATCTGCCCGGGGTTGCCCCGCGCGGACCGCAGCACTTGACTCCGGAAACCGTCCAGATCCAGTGATTCCAGCTTGTGTGCCGCGACGGCCGCATCAAACAGACCGGCAGCCTCGGCGCGCTTGAGTGGCTGCACGCGGATCTCTTCACGCGGGTCCCATAACAGCCGCCGGACGTAGCCCAAGGATTCGCGCGAGCGGGCAGTCACAATCAAAGAGTTACCCTTACTGTGATAGATGGCCTGCAAGAACCGGTACATGCGCGGATCGGCGTCCTCCATATCTTCCAGAAGGATCGCTCGCGGCTCGCGTTTCAGCGATTCGAGCACGGCGGGCTTCAATGACATAGTGGTCGCGCCGGTCACACCGCATGCCAGTATTCCCGCTAACTGCGTCAGAAGATCGTGTAACACACGCGGACCGCGGATGACTATTGGGGCTCGCATAATACAGTGACAAGCAACCTGACCCTTGTGGGGCGGGCAATTTTGCCCGCAGCCGGCTTTCAGCCGGCCCGAGCCGCCTAAAAAGGCGGCTGCGGCTAAGATTGGCCGCCCCACATCAGCCCGAGGCAGAGGGGCAGATTTGTCACAAAAGCTGTCACCGTATTGTGCGAGCCTCAATAAGTACGGTGCGCCACACTCGCACACCGCCTCCGCCAGGAGCCGCGTCTTACCCATGCCCGGAGAGCCGGTAATCAGCCGCGATTGACGCGTCCGAAGCGCACCCACCAACTCCAAGACCTCGTCCCGCCGTCCCGCCAGCGGGATCAACCGGTCGTCGATGGCGCTCCAGTCAGCCGCCTTCATTCGCCGGGGCCGCCTTCTTCTGCACGCGGACAGTCTGCACATCGGAAATCGCCATCAGGCCGGTGTCCATCATCTCCTCAACCACCGGTATCAGGCGCGCCAGGTTCTCCGCGGTGTCGACAATCGAAATCAGGATCGGCTGATCGTGCCTCGTGAGATGATGCTTATGCATCTCGGCCGTCTCGCCGTAGCCTTCCAGGCCGCGAAACACTGTCGCGCCGGCGATCTTCATCTCCCGGCACTTATGTACGATGGCCTCGTACAACGGCTTCCCACCGAAGCGGTCGGATTCCGCAATGTGAATTCGCAGCAGCCTAGCGGGTTGTCCCGGCAGCATCGGGGGCCTCCATGGCGGTCTTGCCGCGCACCAGCCTGACCATCTCTACATCCGACGTCACGATCAGCCCATCTTCCAGCATTGCTTCAATCGCCTCCGCGGCGGCGGCAATCTTGTCCGGCGAATCGATCACCGAAAGCATGATGGGCACATCGCGCATCGGATGGAATACGCTGCGCTTGTGCTCGTGACCCTTGGCACCGTATCCCATAATGCCCCGATAGACGGTGGCGCCGGCAATGTCCATCATGCGCAGCTTGTTCACGATCGCGTCGTAAAGCGGTTGCCCGTGCCACTTATCGGCTTCGCCCAGGTAAACCCGCAGCAGCGTCGCGGGTCCCTGCTTGTGTTCGTGCGGCAGCTTCGGCTCGGGCTTGACGGCTTTGTGCGCGAACTTCACCACCGTAGTGTCCTGGACCTCGATCAGCCCGTCGTTCACCATCTCATACAGCGTGGGCAGGATCTCTTCCACCTTCTCCGCCGTCTCGACAAATTCGATGCGGATCGGCAGGTGCTGCGCCAGCACCTCCACCTTGGGTGTGTGCATCAGTTGGTGCGAGCCGAAGCCCGAGTAAGCCCTGGTGGCCGTCGCGCCGGACACTCCCTTGTGCATCAGGAACGTCATGATGGAGTCGTGCAGCGCCATCATGTGATGCTGGGTGTCTTCGTTGATGAAGATCGTAACCTTCTTGGCGGGACCTTTAGTCAGCATGAGGCGCCCCTACCCTGAAACACTCTTTGTGGGGCGGGCAATCTTGCCCGCAGCCGCCTTTCAGGCGGCTCGCCGGCAAAGCCGGCGGCAGCCAGGATTGGCTGCCCCACAACGACTAATTCCCACTCGCCAAAACCGTGCCCAGCCATACGCCGAGATACCCGAGCACCACGCTGCCCCCCACATAAATCAGGCCTAGCCAGTGCTCGCCGTCGCGAACCGCCTGGTAAGTTTCGTACTCGAAGCTCGAAAACGTCGTGTATCCGCCGAGAAACCCCACCACCAGAAACAGACGCCAGTTGGGATGCGGTTGAAATCGCTCGGTCAGCAGCGTCATCAGGATTCCGATGAGAAACGCGCCCGTGATATTGATGACGAAGGTGCCCAGCGGAAAGCGCCCGCCGTACTTCGCCATGATCCAGGTGCCCGCTACATAGCGGGCCAGGCCGCCGAAGCCGGCGCCCGCCAGCACTACCAGGTATTTGTCCAACCGTATGCGTCTCCTTTCGTGTCATACATCCAGATCCCCCACCGGCTCGCCGAACGACGACTCCTTCAGCTCCCGCTCCTGCTCCGGCAGTAGGTGCCGCGGCATGAAACGGGCATTTGCAATCGCGGTCGGAATCACCGCGCTGCCGATGACAGTGGCCACCAGATGAGAGTACTGATTCTGGTCGATGATGCCGTGATTCAGGCCGAACAGCGCCGAAATCGTGCCGAAAGTGAGTCCGGTGGACATCATCAACGAATAGTAAATCCCGTCGTGCCCGCGGTAGCCGAAGGCGCGCACCGTGGGCAGCAGGCCCGCGAGCTTCGAAACCATCTTCGCAAAAAACAGCGTGACGAAGGCGAGCGGAGCGGCCACCAGCGCGGGCACCGAAACAAAACTGCCGGCGCGAATGAAGTAGAACGGCGTCAGCAAGCCGAAGGTCAAGGTGCGCAGGCGGCGGATGAGGAAGTGATCTTTGCCGACCGTGCCTGCCAGAACCATTCCAATAAGGTAAGCGGGCAAAACCGCCTCGCTGCCGGACCAGACGGCCAGTCCGCCCAGTCCGAAGAGCAGAAAGAGCAGGTACTTGGTCTCCAGCTCCGATACGCGCCCGCCGTAGCGCCCGAAAAACCACTGCGTCACGAACGGCAGCGCCAGAAAGAACACCAGGCAGACTCCCAGAAAGATGAAGGTCTTGATGGTGAAGGGCGAGAAGATCAGGCCCAGCGCGATCACCGTGCCCAGGTCGTTAATGAAGCAGGCCGCCAGGATGGCCTTGCCGTAAACAGTCTGGTTGAACCCCAGTTCCAGCATCACCGCGTAGACCACCGCGACCGAGGTGGTGGAGAGCGCCACGCCCGCGAGCCAACTGGGACGCCATCCCCAATGCAGGACATAATGCGCCATCAGGGCCGCGCCGAAGAACGGTCCGAAGAAGCCGGCCAGGCCGACCGCCGTGGATTCTTTCCACTTGGCGCGGAACACGGCGGGGTCCAGTTCGGCGCCCGCCAGGAAGGTCAGTACGATGGCGCCGGTGCCCGCCAGGAAAGTGATCCACTCCGCCTTGGCGCTTAGCGCGTTTCGGCCAATCAGCGCGCCGATAACGAGCTGCGCAACCGTGCCGACCACGATCTCGGAGAGCGCCGTCGAAATGCGCAGCCAGTTGGCCGCGAGAACCGCAACCAGCGCCAGGGCTAGCCAGAGAGCGGCCACGAACCACATTTGATCCATTACAGGATGTCCTCAATCTGTTTTTGTGGTTTGCTGCGGGGCGGGTTGGCCGGACTCCCACAGTTGAACCACTGTTAGGAGTCATTGGCCGCCAAGGCGACGGCGTAAAGCGAACTCCACCGCTCTCAATTCAAACCTACATCGAAGCGCGCGGAAAATCAAGCGGCCTGGCCTGCCTGCGTGGGCAGCCTGCGGCAAGCCGCTGCCAGCGTTTGGGAGAGTACAATGAGAACTGTACGGAGATGAAAACACGGCTAGCCGGAGTATCGTTTGGGTTGACACTTGCAGCTGCCGTCTTCTTACTCGTATGGCCCATCTACGCCGGGTTCAACGCCTCGCAGCCTACCCGTGCCACCTTGCTGCAAGTCAACGGGCCGTTTGTCCTCATCCCGGTCATGTTTCCGGTAGTGACCACGCTGACCGCCTTGCTGCTCCGCAAACAATGGGTGCGAATTGCCGCGACAATTCTCATTAGCGGATTTGCGGTGATCGGCGGCTTCACCATCGGATTGTTTTATCTGCCAGCGGCCATTCCGATGCTGCTGGCCTCATGCGTGGCCGACTCAGCCAAGCTGCGAGACGTTTTTTAGTGAGGCCGCGCGCGAGCGAAGCGCGCGGAAAACAAGCGCCCGGCTGCCCGTTACCGTTTCCGCTCGATCAGAACCGAATCGCCAAATTCATGCGTCCGGTAGCCCATGGCGTCCAGTTCCTCCCCGGCTCGCCGCAGTGTCGCGTCATCCGCGAATGCTCGCAACAACTGGTGATGGCTGGTGCCGGGCTCATGAACTCCCGAAAGAATCGCGTCGACAACGCGGAGTTGGCTTTCCGGGCCGATGCGTTGCGTCGCCAGCCCATCGCCGGCATGCACCCGGCCGTCCCGGCTCGCGGCGTGCTCCAGTGCGCGTACCACCGTCGTGCCGATTGCAATAATGCGGCTGCCACGCGTCCGTGCGCTCTCCACGGCGGAGGCGGTTGATTTTGAGATGCGGTAAGGTTCGTCGAACGGCAGCCTGCGGTCGAGTTCGAAGTCGCCAGTGGAGGAGATTCCGGCGGTGTGCGTCAGGGTAGCGAATGTGGCGCCACGCGAGCGGATTCCTTCGACAGCGCGCCAGTCCAGCGCGAAGCCCGCCGACGGCGCTTCGAAAGCTACGGGCCGTCCCGCAACCGGTGACCATGCATCCCAAAGCTCCAGCGGAACCGGTAAGTAAGCGTATTGGATCGGCCGCCCATGGCGCGCCAGGCCAGCCCAGATTGTGTCGGCCGGCCCATCCAAATGCAGATCCACAAGTCGCGCGTGGTCCAGCAGCCGCTCCACCGTCGCTGAAAGCGGACCGAGCCTCAGCCGGTCGCCAGGATTGAGACGCGGAGGCGCCGGCCTGTCTTCGGTGCGCGTGTGAAAATCGCCCGCGCCGAAGATGACGGCGGTGAAGTCACTCGTCTCGTCCAGCGAACGGCGGCTCGCAAGCCTCACTTCGAACTGGACAACCAGTGGGCGAATGCACGCCCTGGAGGCTGGCAGGCAGCGCTGTAGCGTCGTTCGCCACCACCAGATCGCCCGGACCGAGCAAGCCGTCAAAGGATGTGCGCCGCATGTGAGTGATGCGACCGTACCGGTCGATAGCCAGCAGCCTTGCGTCCGGCGGGCGTTGCGTAGGTTGCGAAGCGGGGATCATCGCCTGCCTCCTGCGCTGGCCGGCACACCCCGCCCGAGGGTCGCCGTGATCGCGTCGGCTACTTCCCGCGCAGCCGTTTCAGGGCGCTTCAATGTCGCCGGGTCGCTGTCCTGGACTGCCAGCGCGTGCATCGGCGTATCCATGTCGCCTGGGTCGAGCGACATGCAATGAACGCCGGTCGGCGCCAGTTCTTCGTTCCAGATTCGGGTGAGGTGTAGCAGAGCGGCCTTGCTGGCCCCATAAGCCCCCCAGCCAGGATAGGCATTCGTCGCCGCGTCGCTCGAGATATTCAGTACCAGGGCTGAGCCACTCTCGCGGGCCGAAGCCGTGAGCGCCCCGAGAAGCGCTTTAGTCAACCGAAACGGGCCCAGCACATTCGTAGCGAGCGCCCGCTCAAAGTCCGCACAGTCGGTGTCGCCGAGTAAGGCCAGCGGCGTTGGCCCAAGATCGGAGGCGTTGTTGATCAGAACGTCAAGTCCTCCCAGCTCACCGGCGATCTGCAATGCAATCGGATGGATGTCGTCTCTTGCCGACACATCGCCCGAAATCCCGTGCGCGCCGCGGTGCTCCTCGGCCACGCGGTCAACCCGTTCCGCCCCGCGCGCGACGAACGCCACCTCTGCGCCACGCGCGAGGAATTCCCGGACCAGGGCCAATCCCAGACCTGACGTTCCCCCTGTGATCGCGACGCGAAGGGCCGCGTCCATAACATTACTTTTGTCCTGCATATCTCACGCCTCCAATTTCATGCTACAAGTTAAAGTGAACTTGAAGTCAAGGACAAAATGTGATATTTTTGGGCCATGGCTTCCCTGCTCACAATCAGCGAGGTTTCGCGCCGCAGCGGCGTCGCTGCCTCGGCCCTCCGTTTTTACGAGGACCGGGGCCTGATCGAGTCCGAACGGGCCGGTTCGGGACATCGCCGCTATCCGCGGGCCGTGCTTCGGCGGATCGCGTTCATCGTCTTCGCCCAGCGTCTCGGTCTGACCCTAGAAGAGGTAGGTGCGGAGCTGGCGAAGCTGCCTCGGGACCGCGTGCCGGAGGGGCCGGACTGGGCCAAACTCTCGGGCGCGTGGGCCAGCCGCGTTGACCAGCGCATTGCCGAACTGCGGCGCTTGCGGGCAGGGCTCACCGGGTGCATCGGCTGCGGCTGCCTCTCGCTCGACCGTTGCAAGCTCGCCAACCCCGGAGACCGCGCCGCCCGCCGCGGCCCCGGCCCGCGTTACTGGGTCGGAGACTCGCGGGGGCGTGCCTAACCTTCCGAAATCAAGGCCACTGTTACGAGCCGCGACCGTCAGGGAGCGGTTTTCCCAAAACCGCTAATCTGGAGTTTGGCCATTTCGGTGGCACAGGCTTTAGCCTGTGTAGGAATGGTTTTTCCAAAACCGCTAAGCACCCTCGCGGGAAGCCAACAGTGCGCGACATAAAGCTGAAATCGCTGGCAGCCTGCGCGGCGGTTGGCTACCGCCGCTGCCTGGCGCGAGGGCGGCAGTTGGTCGATTGACAATCGGCCGCAGCTCACTAAAGCTGCCCCAAAAAGGCGCCCTGCCTTGCGTACATTTATGTCGCGCACCCGAAGCCAATCGGGATTTTCGACCACAAGCCCTGTTACTATGTTTGGTCCATAAAAGCGCGGCTCCCGGCCGAATCGCGCATCCTAATCGCCGCCGCCCGTAGTCCTCGGGCCTCAGCGGTGGAACAGAGGTTCAAGATGAAATATCATCCGATCGATGTCGCCATCATCGTCGTCTACCTGGCGACCTCCGTGCTGCTGGGCTACTGGGTTTCCCACCGCGCCTCGCGCGACACCAAGGCGTATTTCCTCGGCGGCAACACCCTGCCCTGGTATTTCCTGGGCGTGTCCAACGCCTCCGGCATGTTCGATATCGCCGGGACCATGTGGCTGGTTTACCTGCTGTTCATTTACGGGCTGAAAAGCGTCTGGATCCCCTGGCTGTGGCCGGTCTTCAACCAGATCTTCCTGATGGTCTACCTGTCCACTTGGCTGCGCCGCTCCAACGTCACCACCGGCGCGGAGTGGATCCGCACGCGTTTCGGCAAAGGCCGCGGCGCCGAGCTTTCCCACATAATCGTGGTGATCTACGCGCTGATCAGCGTCATCGGTTTTCTCACCTACGGCTTCAAAGGCATCGGCAAATTCGCAGTCATTTTCCTGCCCTGGCATCTTTCCGCCAACGTGTATGCGCTGATCCTGATGGGCATTACCACCTTCTACGTAGTGAAGGGCGGCATGTTCAGCGTGGTGATCACCGAGGTCTTGCAGTTCTGCATCCTATCGGTCGCGTCGCTGGCCATCGGCATCATCGCCATCGCGCGCGTTTCGCCGGAAGCCCTGCGCCATGCGATCCCGGTGGGCTGGGAACAGATCTGGTTTGGCTGGCATCTGAACCTGGACTGGTCCCACCTGATCGCCGCCGTAAACACCAAGATAGCCGAGGACGGTTACACCATCTTCGGCGCGTTCTTCATGATGATGTTGTTCAAAGGCATCCTCATCAGCATTGCCGGACCGGCGCCCAACTACGACATGCAGCGCATCCTCTCCACCAAGAATCCGCGCGAAGCTTCCATGATGAGCGCCATGGTGAACGTGGTGCTCAACGTGCCCCGCTATTTCATGATCACCGGCCTGACCATCCTGGCACTGGTGTTCTACAGCGATAAGATCCGCGCCATGGGCAAGGCCATGGATTTCGAGATGGTGCTTCCCGACGCGCTCAGCCAGTTCGTTCCTGCCGGTTTGCTGGGCCTGACGGTGGCCGGACTGCTGGCCGCCTTCATGTCCAACTTCGCCGCCACGGTGAACGCCGCGCCACCCTACATTGTGAACGACCTCTACCGCAAGTACATCAACCCGCACGCCAGCGAGCGCAATTGCGTGCGCCTGAGTTATCTGGCGTCGTTCTCCGTGGTGGTGCTTGGGATTTCGTTCGGCTGGTTCGCGAGTTCCATCAATACCGTGATCCAGTGGATCGTCTCGGCGCTGTGGGGCGGCTACACGGCCTCCAACGTCCTGAAGTGGTATTGGTGGCGATTCAATGGCTACGGTTATTTCTGGGGCATGGCCACCGGCATGGCCGGATCGCTGATTACGTTTGCGTTTCCCCACGTGCATCCGCTCAATTTGTTCCCGGTCATCGTCGGACTCGCGCTGATCGGTTGCATCGTGGGAACGCTACGTACCAAGCCGGAGGACGACGCCGTCCTCATGGATTTCTACAAGCGCGTGAATCCCTGGGGCTTCTGGGGACCCATCCGCGAGAAGGTGATGCGGGAAGATCCGTCCTTCAAGCCCAACCCGGATTTCGCCCGCGACATGTTCAACATCGTGGTGGGCATCGCCTGGCAAACCAGCCTGATCGCTTTCCCGGTGTACATCGTGATTCGCCGCTACGAGATCGCGGCGTGGGCCATAGCGGTGGTCGTGGTCACCTCCATCACGCTGAAGTTCACCTGGTACGACCATCTCAAGAAGATGGAGATCGCACCAGCGTAAATGGCGGGCAATTCTGCCCGCGGCGCTTTCAGCCGGCCTCTTCGATTTTCTGCATTCTGTCGGACAGAGAGTTGGAGGGCGGGCTTCAGCCCGCGCGGGACTTCAGTCCCGCTTTCAGCATCTCGAGTAAGGCCCGCAGTTGCGCATCCAGCGCACCTGTGACAATCATGAATCATGAGCGCCGAGCCAGTCGAGACGGACGATTTCGCCAGCCTCTACCGCCGCGCCTTCACGGAATTTGGAGCGCGCGCGTTGTGGAACAAACGTCTCATCGAGACACCCACTAAAGAAGATGGCCTTGTCGTAGCCCGCGCCCTGCGCATCGAGGGCAATCGCGCCGCACGCGAATTGGCCGAACAAATCGAACGCGCCTGTCATGCCACTGTCTAAGCTGCAGACGGATATTCTCACGGTCCTGGCGTCGCACCGGGATCCGGAAAGTTATGTCGCCGGCGCTGCGCCCTTGAACCGGAATGCGCCGCGCTATTCAGACGATGTCGACTTCTTTCACGACCGCGAAGAACGCGTGGCCATCGCGGCCTTGGACGATGCGCAGTCCCTGGAGACCGCGGGCTACGAGATAATCTGGCTTCGCCGGATGCCGCTCATTTACACCGCGGAAGTAAGGCGGAGCAATGACATCACACGGCTCGAATGGTACGTCCTGCACCCGGTTGACCTCGCCATGAACAAGACGATGGCGGCGGCCGGACGCCGGGGAGTGCGCGACGTTGTTGACTTGGTCACGGTCCATAAGGCGATCCTCCCGCTCGGCGCTTTGATTTGGGCCTCAGTTGAAAAATCGCCTGGTTTCACGCCCGAGGGCCTGATTGCCGAGATCCGGCGGAACGCCCACTATCCGGCGCCCGATTGGCGCGCTTTGATCATGAGTGAGCCGGTCGATCCCGCGGACATATCGGCGCGCCTTCGCAGTGCCCTCGACGAGGCTGAGGCTTTCGTCACGCGGATGCCAACCAGCAAGATGGGTTTGTTGTTTCTGCAGAACGGGGAGGTCACTCAACCCGATCCCGACCGCTTGGATACATACGAGACACACGCCGGCCAACGGCGGGGCCACTGGCCAACTAACCCCGAAATCGCCGCCGCCATGTTTGAAAACCTCAAAAAACGGCCGATCTAAGGGGCACACCCATCACCCCGCGGCCAGGATCTCATCGATCTGGCGCAGCCCTTGCTCCTCAAACCCAAGGTTCCCCAGCGCGCCCACACACTGCTCGATCTGCTCCACCCGGCTGGCCCCCACCAAAGCGCTAGCCATCACCCCGTGCCGCAGCACCCAAGCAAGCGCCATTTGCGCCAGCGTCTGTCCCCGCCCCGCGGCGATCTCATCGAGCGCCCGCACCTGTGCCAGCCGCTCCTCGCTCACGTCCGTCTTCTTTAGAAACGTGCCCGGCTTCGACGCGCGCGAGCCTTCCGGAATCCCCTTCACGTACCGGTCCGTCAGCAGGCCTTGCGCCAGCGGAGAGAATGCAATGCCCCCAACTCCTTCCGTCGCCAGCCGTTCGAAGAGCCCCCCCTCCGCCGTGCGCACGAACATCGAATACTTCATCTGATGGATCAGACACGGCGTGCCAAGTTGCCGCAGGATCGCCACCGCGCGCGCCGTCTGTTCCGGACTGTAGTTGGAGATGCCGGCATAGAGCGCCTTGCCCGCCCGCACGGCGCTATCGAGCGCCGACATGGTCTCTTCGATCGGCGTGTCCGGGTCGGGGCGGTGCGAATAGAAGATATCCACATAGTCGAGACCCATCCGCTTCAGGCTTTGGTCCAGACTGGCCAGCAGATATTTCCGCGACCCCCACTCGCCATAAGGACCCGGCCACATCAGGTAGCCCGCCTTGGTCGATAGGATCAACTCGTCGCGCCACCCGCCCAGATCCGCGCGCAAAGCCCGGCCGAAGTTCTCCTCGGCCGATCCCGGCGGCGGCCCGTAGTTGTTGGCCAGGTCGAAATGCGTGATGCCCAGATCGAAAGCGCGGCACAGCATCGCGCGCATGTTCTCGAACGCGTCCACACCGCCAAAGTTGTGCCAGAGGCCCAGTGAGATGGCCGGCAATCGCAGGCCGCTCGCGCCGCAGCGTCGATAAGTCATCTTGTCGTAGCGTTGTTCGTCGGGATTATACAAGAGCCTCTCCTTTTTTGTGGGGCGGGTTGCCAACCTGCAGGCCGATTGTCAATCGGCCTTTCCTTCGACCTATGACTCCCTCGCGGTTTGCGGCTTGCACAATGTGGGGCAGGCCCCCGGCCTGCGGCGGCCTCTCAGGCCGCCAGCCGCACGTCATATACCGATGACGCATCTCGCACGCCCCCGTCCACGCTGAAAACAAACGCCTAATCGCAATCCGTCCACCTGAACCGCGTCGCCGCCATGCTAAGCTCACACCGAGTAGAGAGCATCACCGGACACCACCGGAGCCCTGCCCCCCGATCTTCGAAATAATCAAATTACGAAGCGAACCCAATGTGATCCTTTGTCTTCAAAGAGCGAACGATGCAACCGAATGTAACAAGAATCGGCCTTTCAGGTTGCGTAGCACCACCGCCCGCGTCAAGGCCTGGCTCCGGACCAACTGCAACCTGAAATTACAAAGCGAACCCAATTTGATCCTTTGTTTTCAATAAAAACAACAAAATGCAACCCCAATCATTCGAGCGTGACCCCTACCACCACCTCCGTCCGTCCGTCCGCGGGCGCCCGAACCACGTCACCGTCGACCGCCTGCCCATCCACCGTCAACTTCACCGCATTGCCCGTCCCCGCGCGCCGCACCGTAATCTGGTATGTCACCCCGCGGAACCGCCGCACCGCCCGGAAACCAGTCCACCGCTCGGGAATCGCAGGCGCGATCTGCAAGCCATCGTACGCCGGCCGTATCCCCAGAATGAACTGCACAATGGCGTAGTAATTCCACGCCGCGGTGCCGGTCAGCCACGAATTTTTCGCCTCGCCATGCGTCGGCGCGTCGCGCCCGGCGATCATCTGCGCGTAGACATACGGTTCGCACCGGTGTACGTCGCTGATCGCTTCGCGCGCCGAAGGGTTGATCCGCGAATAGTAATCGTGCGCGCCGTCGCCATTGCCGGCCATGGCCTCGGCGATAATCACCCACGGGTTGTTATGGCAGAAAATCCCGGCGTTCTCCTTGTAACCCGGCGGGTACGACGAGATCTCGCCCAGGTGCAGATAGTATCGCGAGTAAGCCGGCTGCTGCAGCACGATCCCATGCGGCGTCGCCAGATATTTGCGCACCGATTCCAGCGCCCGCCGCGCCAGGCCGTCTTCCAGCCCGATCCCCGCCAGAATGCAGAACCCCTGCGGCTCGATGAAAATCTTCCCTTCGGCGCACTCCTTCGATCCCACCTTGTTGCCGAAATCGTCGTAAGCGCGCAGGAACCACTCGCCGTCCCAGCCGTGCCGCCGGACGGTCTCCTCCATGTGCGCGCCTTCGGCCAGATATCCCGCCGCTTCGTCCGCATGGCCGCTGTGCCGCGCGATGGCCGCCAGTTCCTTCGCAGCCAGCACGAACAATCCGCCGATGAACACCGACTCTGCCACTTTGCCTTCTTTATTGGTGGTGGTCTGGAACGATTGGCCCGGCGTATCGGAGAAGCAGTTCAGATTCAGGCAATCGTTCCAATCGGCGCGGCCGATCAGCGGCAGCCCGTGCGGTCCCAGCCGACCCAGCGTGTAGCGGAAGCTGCGTTGCAAGTGCTCGTAGAGCGGCTGCTCGGAGCCAGGCTGATTGTCGTATTGCACCGGCTCGTCCAGAATGCTCCAGTCGCCCGTCTCCTTCAAATACGCGCCGACGCCCACAATCAGCCAGTGCGGATCGTCGTTGAAATTCCCGCCGACGTCGTTGTTGCCCTTCTTGGTAAGCGGCTGGTATTGGTGATAAGCTCCGCCGCTCGGAAGCTGTGTGGCTGCCAAATCCAGGATGCGCTCGCGGGCGCGCTCTGGGACCATGTGTACAAATCCCAGCAGATCCTGGTTCGAATCGCGGAAGCCGAGCCCCCGTCCGATGCCCGATTCATAGAACGATGCCGACCGCGACATATTAAAGGTCGCCATGCACTGATAAGCGTTCCACACATTCACCATGCGGTCGGTGTGGATATCGGGTGTCGTAACCTGACAGATGTCCAGCAGTCCGTCCCAGTAAGTCCGCAGCTTTTGAAAGGCTTCGTCCACGTTCGCCGGAATCAAATACCCGGCGATCACTGGCTTTACGGTCTTCTTGTTGACAATCTGCGACTCGGGCGGATCGAACTTTTCATCCTTGGGGTTCTCATGGTAGCCCAAAACAAAAAGGATCTGTCGTGTTTCGCCCGGTTGCAGCACCAGCCGGACATGGTGCGAGCCGATGGGCGCCCATCCGTGCGCCACGGAGTCAAACGATTCGCCGCGCTCCACCGCCGCCGGCCGGTCCCAACCGCGCGTCGGCCCCAGGAAAACGTCCCGCTGCGTATCGAACCCCGCCAATTCGGCCGAGCACGCGAACCAGGCGAAGTGATCGCGGCGCTCGCGGTATTCGGTCTTGTGATAGATCACGCCGTCTTCGATCTCCACTTCTCCAATGCTGAAGTTGCGTTGAAAATTGGTGGAATCGTCCTGCGCGTCCCACAGGCAGAATTCGATGGCCGAGAAGACCGACAGCGCCGCCGGCGTCTGCCGCTCGTTCGAAAGGGTAAACTGCCAGATCTCGAGATTCTCGTCCAGCGGCACGAAATAGCGCGTGCTGGCCGAGATGCCGCGCCGCTTGGAGCCGATCGTGCTGTAACCCATGCCGTGGCGGCAGGTGTACTGTTCCAGATCGCTGTGAGTAGGCTGCCAGGATGGCGACCAGTAGTCGCCCGTCTCGTCGTCGCGCACATAGATGTAACGTCCACCCAAATCGAAGGGAACGTTGTTATATCGATAGCGCGTAATGCGGCGCAGGCGAGCGTCGCGATAGAAAGAGTAACCGCCCGCGGTGTTAGAGATAATGCCAAAGTAAGCCTGGCATCCCAGATAGTTAATCCATGGCAGGGGTGTATCTGGCCGGGTAATAACATACTCCCGGTTCTTATCGTCAAAGTATCCGTATTGCATATAAACCAGTCTCTAGCCCAGCCTAGTCATCATCTCCAAACAAACCCGCCCGTTATGATAAGGGCACTTCCAAGCCCCAACCAGACAGGCGTCCGAATCCTCCTCCGCCTTCCACGCCGTGCCGTCCGGCCGCAGTTTCGCATGCCACTCGCCGTGGACCTTATCCACGACCTTGTCTTCAATGTATTCCCAAGCGCGCCAGGCGGCCGTGCGAAACCGCTCCTCGCCGCACACCTGCCAAGCATTATAAAAACCAACCACCGCCTCCGCCTGAGCCCACCAATGTTTGTTCGGATCGACCATCCGGCCGTGCGAAGCCTCGTAAAAAATGCTGCCGTCCTTATCCAGCCCTTCCTCGTAAACCGCCGCCGCCATCCGAACCGCCAAATCGCGTGCGCGATCCACCAACGCCCGGTCGCCCAGCACCTCCGCCGCTTCCTGCATCAGCCAACTACCCTCAATATCGTGTCCGAACGAAACATGATCATTAAGCGAGGTCCACTGGTTATCGAAGAACATCTTGAAGTGGCCCGTGTCGCCGTCCACAATGCGATCCATCGTCACTCGCAGCAGCTCCGCCAAACTGGCCCGCAACCCCGCATCGTCCCACACGCGCAGCAGATTGGTATAAGCCTCCAACACATGTAAGTGCGTATTCATCGACTTAGGACAATTCAGGTCTTTGTCGCTCAGTCGCAGATCTTCGAGCGGGCTCCAGTCGCGGAAGCGGGCCTCCAAATATCCACCGTACTCAGGCTCGCCGCTCTTCTCCTCAATAAGTCGATAAAGTTGCTTCGCCAATTCCAGGCTTTTCGCGCGCCCCGTCGCCCGGAAGTATTCGGCCAAGCCATAAGCGGCAAAAGCCTGCGCATAGATTTGCTTGCGGTCGGAGATCGGATTGCCCTGGTAATCGAGCATCCAGTACACGCCGCCGAATTCCCTGTCCCAGAACTTATCGACGATGTATTCATACGCCCAATCGGCGATGTCGCGGTACGCTGCGCTCCCCAGCACGCGCGCCGCCGCGGAAAATGTCCAAAGTATGCGCGAGTTGATAACAGATGCGCGGACAGCGTGCGTATCCACACGCAAGTCGCAGTCGATCCCGCCGAAGAATCCGCCGTTTATCCGATCCACGGTATGCCGCATCCAGAACGGCAGAATATTGCCGGTCAGCTCTTGCCGGAGCTGCGCGGCCCACTCCGCATTCGTGATCATTTCTCGGACCGTTTGAGATTCTTATCGATCAGAGCGATGCGCTGCTCGACGCACAAGGCGCTGCGCAGCGGATCGGGCGGCGTATTCAATACATAATCGAGCAATCGCTCCACCGTCGTCGTCGCAACATAAGTCCGTGTGTCGGACGCACCATAGTAAATGAAGACGGCGTCTCCGCGCGCGACCCAGCCGTTGGAGAAGGCCACGTTCGAAACATCGCCGACGCGCTCCTCACCTTGCGGCGCCAGGAAATAGCCGCCGGGATGCGCGATTACCTTGTACGGCTCCGCCAAATCGCACAGGAAGCAATACAAAACATACCGCAGGCCGGCCGCCGTATTGCGTACGCCATGCGCCAGGTGCAGCCAACCCTTCCCCGTCTTGATCGGCGCGGGACCCAGCCCGTTCTTCACTTCATTGATAGTGTGGTATTCGCGGCGCTCGATGATGGTTTCCTCTTTGATGGTGGCGTGCTCCATGTTCGCCGCCAGTCCCCAACCGATGCCGCCGCCGCGGCCCGCCTCGATGAAACTATCCTGCGGCCGCGTGTAGAACGCGTAGCAGCCGTCGACGAACTCGGGATGCAGCACGCAATTGCGCTGCTGCGCCGACGCCGTCCGCAGATCGTCCAACCGTTCCCATTTCTTCAAGTCGTGCGTGCGCGCGATACCGCATTGCGCGACTGCCGACGAAAGGTCGCCCGGCGGCGCATTGGGGTCCTTCCGTTCCGCGCAAAACAACCCATAGATCCACCCGTCCTCGTGCGCCGTCAGCCGCATGTCGTAAACGTTGGTCTCGGGCTCCTCGCCCTCAGGCATGACCACCGGATAGTCCCAGAATCGGAAACCGTCGATGCCGTTGGCGCTCTCCGCAACCGCGAGGAACGACTTCCGGTCGGCGCCCTCCACGCGCGCCATCAGCACGATCTTGCCGTTCCACTCCATGGCCCCCACATTGAACGCCGCGTTCACCGCCTGCCGCTCCAGCAGAAACGGGTTGGCCTCCGGATCGAAGTCGAAGCGCCAGTGGAGCGGCGCGTGGGCCGCCGTCAGCACGGGATAGCGGTAACGCTGGAACCAGCCGCTCGTCTCGGGCAGCGGTTCGTTGGGGCGCTGGATCAGATGCTCGTGGCCGCGAGTCAGCTCATCCAGCCGAAGTTGAAACTCTTTGGTCATTTGGATTTGTGGATCGCTTTATCATAACAACCATCGTGGGGCACCGTCGAAAACGCGCTGGAGGGCGGCCAAGCCGGCTAAAACCCGGCTGCGGGCGGAATTGCCCGCCCCACTTGGTTTTCATTTACTTTTGGTGGCCCGCAGGGCCATGAAGACAGCTTGGCAAGCTGCGGCCGATTGGCAGTCGGCCAACTGTCGCGTTCGCACCACACAGGGGCAGTAGCCAACCGCCGGGCAGGCTGCCAGTATGCTCCACAGAACGCCAGCTAGTCCACTTTTTTGGTCGCGCTTAACCGGAGGTGTCGCTATTCCGAACGCAGCATCGCCACCGGATCGATGCGCACAGCATGGAACACCGCGGGCAGCCCCGCCAGCAACGCCGCCGCCAGAATTGTCAGCAACGGGAAAGCCAGCATACCCGGATCCGTGGCCTTCACTTGATAGAACAGCGCTTCGATGTATCGCACCGATGCCATCCCCAGCGCGACGCCGGCGACCGCTCCCGCCAGCACCATTGCGAAGGTCTCCACCGTTACCAGCCGTGCAATGCTTCCGGCCGGCGCGCCGATGGCCATGCGAATGCCGATCTCGCGCCGCCGCTGCAGCACGGAATAGTCGAGTACGCCAAACAGGCCGACGCCCGCAAGCAACAGCGCGACCACCGCGAAGAACAGCGCCAGCACCGCCAGCAGCCGCTCGCGCACCGTGTACACCTGGTTGATCTCCGCCTGCGTCTCAATGTTACTGACGTGGAACTCGGGGCGTGCCCGCGCCACCTCCCGGCTGAGCATCTGCGCCAGCGCGCGCGGGTTCGCGCTGGATGTACGCACAATCAGCGTCCCTCGCCGCGTCGGTTGGACTGCGCCCTTGGCGTCCACCTGCCTAAACGGAATGTAGGCCACCGGCAGGAGTTTCTCGCGCATCTCGAGATACCGCGCGTCGCGCACCAATCCCACCACCTGCAAGCGTATACGTGGGCCCTCATCAGTGGCTCTCTCGAACCACCTCCCCACTGGATTCTCACCCTTGAAGAATCGCCTCGCGAAAGCTTCGCTGACGATGGCCGCCCCTGGAACCGTGTCGCCGGCACGGAAGTCCCGGCCATCCACGAAGGGAATCTTCATCGCTCCAATGAAACCGGGCGAGACATTCAGAAAATACGCCATGTCCTCGCTGGGCGGGCCGCCATCAATGGCCACAGCGTCGTTCGAGCTATAACCGCTGAGCAGCGGACGGCTGGCCAGCGCGACCGTCTCCACACCCGGCACCGTCCGCAGGTGTTCGACCACCTGGTCCCAATAAGGCTGCGGCTGAGGGCGTTCGGCGACCGTATTGAGAGTAAGCAGCCGTTCCGCGGAGAACCCTGGAGGGGCTTGCGACAACCGTTCGAAAGTGGCCCCTAACAGCCCGGCGGCGTACAACACCAGAAAGCAGAACGCGGTCTGGAGGGCGACCAGGCCATGCATGAGCCGTCGCCGGGAATGCGGGTCGGCACCGCCCTTCAGCGCGCTCGCCGGCTTCACGGCCGATGCGCGCAGTGCTGGCGCCAGGCTAAACAGGAGCGTCACGCCCAGCGTCAGCGCCAGCCCGAAACCCAGCACGCGCCAGTCCGCCGCGAGAGACAAGCGCAGCGGCGCGTCCAACGGACTTTGCATTCCGAGGACCAGCGGCACGGACCACCAGGCGAAGACCGCGCCGGCCGCGGCCGCCAGGAAGCCCAGCCAGGCGCCTTCCACCAGGACCAGTTGCACCAGGCGCCAGCGCCCCGCTCCGATCGATACGCGCAGCGCCATTTCGCGCGCCCGCGTTGCCGCCTGCGCGGTCATCAGGTTGGCGACGTTGGCGCACGCGATCATCAGAACCAATGCCACGAGCACCCCCAGAGCCATCAGCGGTTGACGGTAGTACTTCTGCACGGAGGAGAAGCCCGCGGCCGCCGGCTGTAGCACTACTCGCTGCTTGAGCATGTCATCGATGCCCTGTTTGGACATTCCGGGGTAGCCTTTCGCCCGCTCCGCTTCGAATGCCCGCGAGACGGCGTCCAGTCTGGCGCGCACAGGTTCCACGGCCATACCCGGCTTCAAGCGCGCGAGTGTCTCGTGCCAGGTCGAGTCGGAACGGACGACCGCGGGATTCATCATGATGGGTACGAAGATGTCGGTCACAAGACCGGTCACGGTGCCGGTGAAGGGCTCCGCGCAGACGCCCACGATCTGGTAAAGGCGGCCGCCTATCCGGAAGGTGCGCCCGACCACTTTCGGATCCCGTCGAAACCGGCGTGCCCAATAGTCGCCGGAGAGGACGGCGTAAGGATGCGCTCCCGGTTCGCGGTCGTCGTCTTCGGTGAGCAACCGCCCCAGTGTGGGATGCAGTCCGAACGCATCGAACATCCACCCGGAAACGTATTGCACGTCCGCTTTCTCGATTTCCTGGCCGGAGGCATACGTCAGGTCTGTCGGGCCGAGACCTGTGAGCGCGATCAACTCGGCTTGGTCCCGCACCGCGGCGCGCATCAGGCGGAACGCCGGATATGCCCATCCGTCGTATATGTGCGCCTTACCATCCGCGGCGAGCCGGAATTCCTGACGCGAAACGGCGTAGAGTTGCTCCGGATGCGCCACCGGGAGAGGCCGCAGTAGCAGGGCGTCGATGAGACGGAACGCGGCTGTGCATGCCCCCATCGCCAGCCCCAGCGACAGGATCGCGGCAGCGGAGGTCGCCTTATTCTTGTTTAGCTGGCGCCAGCCGAAGATGACGTCCGCGCGCAGCGAATCGAGCCACCTCATTAGCCGGATGTCGCGACTCTCTTCGCGCCGCCGCAGCGTCGAGCCAAACGCCTGGCGGGCTTCGGCGGGATCGCGGCCCTGCGCGATCGACTCTTCGATGTGAGACGCGAGTTCTTCGTCGATTTCGCGGCTCAGGCGCTCGCCACGGAGTACATTTGCGAT
>JBEKPZ010000104.1:0-21920 GCA_049520215.1 Bryobacteraceae bacterium
ACGCGGCGCTCGTCGTGGGTCTCCAGGTTGTCCATATTCGCGCCATTGCCGTGCACTTCCTCGCCGATCGAATGGCCGGTGCGATGCACGAAGTAGTCGCCGTAGCCGCGGCTGGCGATATATCCGCGGGCCGCGTCGTCCACTTCGAAGCCGCGCAACTCCTGGCCCGCCGCCACGGCGTCCTTCACGCGTGCGATGGCCGCGTCGCGCGCGCCGGCCACTACGCCGTACACCTTCAAGATTTCGTCGCTGGGGCGGTCGCCGCAGAAGCCGGTCCAAGTGATGTCGTAGTACACCGAACCGGGCTGGTTGAGCTTGGCCCACATGTCGAGGAGGACCAGGTCGCCGCTGCGAATCTCGGAGGTGATCTCGGCGGACGGCTCGTAATGCGGATTCGCGGCGTTGGCGTTGACGCCCACGATGGGACCGTCCTCCGCGAACAGCCCGGCTTTGGCGAAGCCGTCGCGCACGAACTCCGCGACCGCGAACTCCTGCACGGCGCCGCCTCCGCGGGTGATTTCGCGGATCATCTCGAAAGCCTGCGCGCGCACGCGGTCCACGCGGCGGCCGGCCTCCAGGTGCGATTCGAGAGCCTCCGCGGTCCAGCGCGCCTCGAAGTGCTGGATCAGTTCCGCCGAGCTGACCACCTCCACGCCGAGGCTGGAATAGCGGATCTTATCGCCGGGCAGCGTGTCCAGCCGGCCCGACTCGATGCGATGCACCAGACCGCGCGGCTCACCCGCCGCCGGAATCCAGTAATACCAGCGCCGCGTGACGTGCGAGGCAGGCTGAAAGCCCAGGACGCGATATGCCAGCGGATCGCGCCGATGGTGGTCGAAGAACAACCACCCGTCCAGCTTCTGTTTTTGCAGTTCTTCCTGAATGGCCGCGAGGTTCATTTTTCAAAAGGCTCCAGATTGGCGCGAAAACGATGGAACTGATCGCGCCCGCCTTATTGGCCCGCTTCCAAAAGAATACCGCCATGACAGAGGGCGTGACGGCCGCGCCGTAAACCGTGTAGGCATAGAGCGCGGCCTTCAGGACCGACTTGAAGTAGGCGGCCTGCAACAGCGCGAATGCGCCCAGCGCGATCACCACCATGCGCGATACGACGAGGGTGCGGCGCTCGCTCGCCTGCGGATCGATGAAGCGCTTGTAGACATCGTGAATCAGGTTGCTGGCGGGCGAGAACAGGTAATTGTTGGCGGTCGAGATCACCTTGGCGAACACGCCGCCCAGCAGGATGGCGCCCACCAACTCCGGCAGCCGCATGCGCGCGGTCAGCGGGATGATTTCGCGCGGGTAGCCGCCCAGACTCTTCAGCATCGCGGGCTTCAGCGTGGCGCTGCCGAGAACGGCGATGGTGATGATCACGGTTTCCAGCACCAGCGTGCCCGCGATCCATCCGAACACGGCCCAGCGCGCGTCCTTTTCCGAGCGGGCCGAGAAGAACTTCTGATACATGCCCTGATTGCCGATCAGCAGCAGCAGGGTGGGCAGCAGATAGCCGAGGCAGTACACCCAGCCGAGCGGCCCGAACACGGTGAAGTGATCGGCGGGCAATGCCGCGTGGACAGCCTCCCAGCCGCCGGTGCGCGCCAGCAGCAGCGGCAGCGAGATGAGCGCGATGATGGTGACCAGCAGGCCGATGATCAGGTCGAGGTAGGCGACCGAGGCCATGCCCGCGAGCGCGGTAAACGTGATCACGAACGCCGCGATGATGTTCATGCCGGTGGTGTGATCGAGCGACGGGAAGATCAGGTGCAGGATGTCGCCGCCACCTATGAACTGATAGCTGGTGATGACGGTGTACGAAATCACGATGGCGATGGTGGCCAGCACGCGCGCGGTGGTGTTGTAGCGCGTCTCCAGCAGATCGGGCACGGTGAACTGGGCGAAGCGGCGCGCGCGCCCGGCGATGACCGCGATCAGGACCAGTCCGACCCAGCCGCCGGCCGGCTGCCAGAGGGCCGAGAATCCGTTGAGGTAGGCGTTCTCGGCGCCCGCAAACAGGCTGCCTGCGCCGATCCAGGAGGCAAGCAGCGTGAACACCAGCACGGGCCAGGTGAGCTTGCGGCCCGCCACCAGGAAGTCGGCCTGGTTCTTGACGGTGAGCGAGCGCAGTACGGCGGTGCCTAGCAAGACGGCTACGATTATCGACAACACTACGGCGTAGATCATGCGACCCCGAAGAGCGAGGCTAAAGCCTCGCGCCGGCTAAAGCCCGCCCTCCATCTTCCTTTCCAGCAGTTCTTGCGAAGCTCCGTCTATCTCAATCACTTTGGTCCGGTTTGACAAGCCTAACACGATCCGCACGCGCGATTGCGGCACGCCAGCCAGGTCCGCGAAGAATCGAATGCACGCATCGTTGGCCTTACCATCCACGGGCGGCGCGGCCAGATCCAGCTTCCACGCGTCGCCCAGTCGGCCGGCGACGCGCGTCCGCCTGGCGCGCGGATGCACCTTCACTGTGATGCGCGCCATTGGATCTCCGCCCGCAGGTTCGCCACGCCCGCCGCCGTGCGCGTATCCACCACGTCGAACGGGATCACGTCGTCCAGCCAGTCGTGACTCGACCCGTCGGGGCTTTGGGTGGCCACCGTCAGCGTGTACTGCTGCGGCGTAAGCCAGCAGGCGAAGTGGAAATCCACCTCCAACTCGTCGCCCGGCTGGTAGCTTCCCAGGTGCTTCTTCTCGATGCGCGTGTTGGTGCCGTAGACATCCATGCCGATGCGGTTGCGAATCAGGATGCCCACCATGGGATCGCAGGCCGGATGGTGAAAACGGCTGTGCACGCGCACGGTGACGGTCTCGCCGCCAGCCACCGACGTCACCGGCTCGCCCGCGGCGTTGAGCAACTCGACGCTCAGGATTTCGCTCACGCCGTCGCCGTGGCGGAAACTGGCCTCGAAGCGGTGCTGCTTCTCCTGCCGCGCCTGCTGCTTTTCGAGCACCAGCCCGATATACCGGTTGATCACGTCCGAGGGCGTGCCTTGCGCCTCCATGCGGCCGTTGAGCAGCAGAATGGCGCGGTCGGAAAGCTGCTTTACCAAGCCGAGGTCGTGCGAGACGAACAACACGGTGATCTTGCGCGCGCGCAGTTCCTCGAACTTACGCACGCAGCGATTGGCGAAGACGGCGTCGCCCACCGCGAGGGCTTCGTCGACGATGAGGATTTCGGGGTCGACATGGATGGCGGTGGCGAAGGCCAGCCGCACATACATGCCACTGGAATACTCCTTGACCGGCCTCGCGATGAACTCGCCAATCTCCGCGAAGGCCTCGATGGAAGGCATGGCGCGCTCGATTTCGGCGCGGCTCAGCCCCATGATTTCGCCGTTCAAGAAGACGTTCTCGCGACCGCTGAATTCGGGGTTGAAGCCGGCGCCCAGCTCCAACAGGGCGGCGATGCGTCCGCGCGTTACGACGCGGCCTTTAGTGGGCTGCAGAATACCGGCCACGATTTGCAGCAGAGTGCTCTTGCCGGACCCGTTCGGCCCTACCAGGGCCAGGGTCTCGCCCTTTTCGACCTGGAAGCCGATATCGCGCAGCGCCCAAAAGTCGGTGTGGAACTTTCGCTTGACGAACGGGAGTGCCTCGCGCAGCCGGTCGGCAGGACGGCGATACAGCTTGTAGAGCTTGGATACGTTCTGGAGCAGAACCACAAGGTTTTATTGTGACACGATGGGGGCGGCAGACAGCAAACGAAAGGCCGATTGACAATCGGCCTGCAGGTTGACAACCTGCCCTACAAGCCGGCGGGTCTGGAGACCCGCCGCAGGCGTGGACGCCCGCCCCACATTGACAGATCCACAAGAATCGTCGCGGCGCGCGAAGAAACTGATGGATAGTAGTACAGCCTATGAAAAGGTTGCGATGCGGCGGAGGTTTCGCTTGCGGTCGTTGTGTACGTTCCGCCAGTTCACTTGGGGCGGGAAGAGCGACTCGTCGATGCGGTCGCGGTACTTCATCGCGATATTCATCAGCGAATCGAGCAGCGAGTCGGACAAAAGGTGCGGCTGCAGGCCCAGATCGATGAGCTTGGAATGCTTGGCGTTGTAATAGTGTTCCTCGGCTTCCACGCGCGGCGCGGGCAGGTGATCGATCTCCACATTGAGCCCGATATGCTTGCCCGCTACTTGCACCATGCGCGCGAGTTCCAGCACCTTGAACTGCTCGGTGAATTGATTGAACACGCGGCATTCGCCAGGCTTGGCCGGCGTCAGACAGGCCAGTTCGACGCAACGCACGGTGTCGCGCAGATCCAGATAGCCGCGCGTCTGGCCGCCTTTGCCGTAAACGGTCAGCGGGTATCCCACGGCGGCCTGCACGCAGAACCGGTTCAGCACCGTGCCAAAAACTTCGTCGTAATCGAAGCGGTTGATGAGCGCCTCGTCGATGGCCACTTCGTCGGTCAGGGTCCCGTAAACCACGCCCTGGTTCAGGTCCGTAGCGCGCAGCCCCCAGATCCGGCAGCAGAACATGATGTTGTGGCTGTCATGCACCTTGGAGAGGTGATAGAACGATCCAGGTTGCTTGGGGAACGGCAGCACGTCGCGCCGCCCGTTATGTTCGATCGAAATGTAGCCTTCTTCGATATCGATGTTGGGCGTGCCGTATTCGCCCATGGTCCCCAGTTTCACCAGGTGGCATTCGGGCCGGTACTCACGGATGGCGAAGAGCAGATTGAGCGTGCCGACCACGTTGTTGACCTGCGTGAAGACCGCGTGTTTGCGGTCGATCATGGAGTAGGGCGCCGCGCGCTGTTCCGCGAAGTGGATTACGGCTTCGGGTTCAAAGGCCTGGATGGTAGAAGAGAGAAAGTCGTAGTCGGTGACATCGCCGACAAACGACTCGATGGCCCGCCCGGTGTGCTGCTGCCAGACTTTCAGTCTCTCCGCCAGGGGGCGGATGGGAGTCAGGGTTTCCACCCCGAGCTCATGGTCCCATAAGCGGCGCGAGAAATTATCGACAATGGCGACCTCGTGCCCTTTGGCCGACAGGTACAGGGCCGTGGCCCAGCCGCAATAACCATCGCCTCCCAACACTGCAATCTTCATGTGTGTACTTCTACTCCTTTTTCAACCGCTCCCTCACGGTCGCGGCTCGGTAGGTCGCGGCTGATAGGTCGCGGCTTGGCAGGTCGCGGATCGGTAGTTCGCCGATCGGTGGTTCGCTGATCGGTAGTTCCCAGGGGGCCCAATAAAGGGATTCCCGACCATATTAGCACGGTATGCGGACGATAATTTATTCATAGCGCAGGGCTTCGGTGGGGTTCAGCTTAGCCGCGCGGTTAGCGGGCAGGATCCCGAAGATCAGCCCCACCATCATGGATACGCCGAACGCGATCGCAATAGCCATGGTCGAGATGGGGATGCGCACGTTGTCCACAAAAAACTGAACGCTCAGCGGAATCGAAACTCCGACCAGAATTCCGATGCTTCCGCCGGCGAGACTCACCATCACGGCTTCGGTGAGGAACTGGATCAGGATTTCGCGGCGCGAGGCTCCCACCGCCATGCGCAGGCCGATCTCGCGGGTGCGCTCTGTCACCGTCACCAGCATGATGTTCATGATCCCGATTCCCGAAATCGCCAGCGCGATCGCCGAGACCAGCACCAGCACCAGGCTGAGAATCAGCGCGATGCTCTTGGCCGCATTCAGAATGGCCGTCAGGTTCTCGACGTGATAGTTCGCGCCCGGCCTGTGCCGCGCCTCCAGAATCTGCTTCACCGATTCGGTCACCGCTTCCACATCGTCGGGCGAACGCACCTGCACGTACATCGGGTCGATGCGCTCCACCGGCGTGAAATAGCGCAGCACGGTAAACGGAATCAGGATGGTGTCCTGCGACAACTCCGATTGGCCGAAGCTCTCCACGCGCTCCTTAAAGGTGCCGATCACGGTGAACTGCAAGCCGTGCACTTTGACGATCTGGCCCATGGCGCCGGCGCGCGTACCGTACAGCCGCTCGGCCAGTTTGTCGGTGAGCATGGCGACCTTCTGGCGCAGTGCCACATCGCTCGAATCCAGGAAGCGCCCGGAGGTCACGATGAGGTTGCGCACCGTCTTGTAATCCGGATCGGAGCCGTTGACGCGAACGTCGCGCTCCTTGCCGCCGATCAACATGCGGTCGAAGTTGGTGGAGATGCCGGTAGCGGCGACGATGCGGTCCGCCAGTCGCTCGCGCACCGCGTCCACGTCGGCCATCTTCACGAAGTCGGCGTCGGCCTGCGTGGCGCTTTGATTTCCCGCCTCGTAGTAGGCGAAGATCATGTTCGACCCGACGCCTTCAATCTGTTCCAGGATGTAGTCGCGGCTGGTGAGTGAAATGGTGACCACCAGGATGACGGAAGCGGTCCCGATAACCATGCCAAGCCCGGTAAGGAACGAGCGTACCGGATTCGCCTTCAAAGCTTTGAGGCTGAAATCGAGGGCTTCGCCCAGAAACATGGGCTACCCGCCGGACGCCTTTTTCAGGAGTTTCTCGGCCGCGGCGCGCGGGGGATCGTCGGGCGTCAACTGGGCCTCCAGATAGCGCTGCAGCAGCTTACGCGCAGCCGCCAGATTGCGGCCTTGCTCAATGTAAGTGTCCGCACGGGCGTAGATGAGTTGCGGGCTGTTGGGCGCGATCTTCTCCGCCTTGCTGAAACTCCGATCGCTTTCCCGATAGCGGCCTTGCCTGGAGAGGAACCTAGCCAGGTCGATCAAGCGGCTGGCTTGGTGGGGCGCCAACTCCGCGGCGCGCTGCAGATGCTGCTCCGCGCTGCCAAATTCCTTCTTCTTCTCGGCCAGGCGGGCCTGCGCACAATGGCCTTCGACGGGGTCGACAGATGCCATTTGATCGGCCACGCCCACGGCCTTGTCCAACCCGCCACCCATAAATCCGGGCGCTTCCAGGTAATACTCGAGCAGATCGCTGAGTGCCTCCATGTTGCGCGGGTTGAGTTGCACGGCTTTTTCAAAGTGCTGGCGCGCCTTGTTGGCATTGGGCGGCGCGGTGAACGGGCTGGCTGTCTCCGCGCGCCGCCCGAAGGCGCGGCCCAGCCATAATTCGTAGTCGGAGTTGCCGGGGTCGGCCGCCGCGGCCTTCTCCAGAATCTCGGTGGCCTTCTTGTACTCGCCTAGCATGTAGTGGTTGCGGCCGATCAATTCGAAGACCGCGCCGTCTTTGGGCTGGATCGCTTCGAGGATCTTGAGCGAGGCGTCGTAGTCTGTGAGTTGATAGAGCTGGCGGGCCTGGTCGAGGCCAGTTGGGGAGGCCGCCAGCAGGTGCCACACGGCCAGCAAGGCGACTAGGCGGAAGCGCATGCGGTGTGCGATGAGTCCTTCGTTCAAATTGTAACTCTTAGTACATTAGATGGCTTGGCGGGGCGGGTGGTTGCGCTAAATACGGGTACTCCGCTATTGGTACTTCTTCGAATAGGTGGAGTGCGGTCCGCACCGGCATCTGGAGCCGCGCAAAAGACGGCGATTGCCGGCGTCTCGGCGCCGGGGCCGGGAATCTTCACGGCCCGTTGCGCTGCTTGGAGGTCGTCAGGTGGGCAGTCAGATCAGACCGTCACTTTCCAGAGGTTCCGTCCTCCCGCGTCCTGCATCGTATCCAGCATTTCGGATGCGACATCAAAAACGTCTGGCACTTCGTAGACAGCTCGGCCAATCTTCGGATTCCAGTACCGCCCATGGGCAAGCCAATCTCGTAATGGCAAAACGCACTTGAACTCCCGAATGGATCGAGCCGTTTCCGGATACACCTCGATCCATGTGTCGAGGATGTCCTCTTCCAACCGAATCTTTTCGCCGCGTTCCCGCCCAATCTTGCGGAATCGGCGGGAAATCGCAGGCTTGGTCTGGCGTTTTGAGAGATCCTCAAAACCAAGCCGCAACAGCGCCTCGGTGGTTGTCAGGAGGTGCAGCATGGCTGCATACCGCAGGTGCTTCCGGGCGGAGGCGAGTTGCTGGCGTACTTCGTCGAGGCTCTGGTCGCGGTATCTCTCTGGAATCAAGTTACCTGTGACCAGACGTGAAAGCCGCCTGTCCTCTTCCTTCAGCAGAAGCAGTTGCAATTCGTACCAGCGGAGCACCTCGCCTAAGTCCTGAGTGCGTTCCGCTTCGAACCTTGGCATGCCTTAGCGCATCACCCTGGGCAGCGCCTCGGCTAATGCTCTGCGATCCAGCGACACGACATGGCGCGGTACGCGAGAGACAACCACGCTCCAATGCCCGGCGGGCTCCAGAATCAGCGTCATGGCGTCGAGCTCGCCCACCAGGTCCACGCGCCCTTTTGCGCCTATGATATTGCGTCCCTTGGGCGAAAATCGAACAGTCTGTCCGCTGATATCAAGGATCAACTCCGGGACCCGGTACCTACCCAGATACTCTTCCTTAATCTCCTTCGCACCACGGGAGACGGTCACGAGTCCTTTCTCGATGTCTTCGGCAAGCAACTCTCCTGTGATGTTCCGGTATAGTTGCTCGACTGCATCTATCCATTCCCGGCGCCGCTCTCCCCAGTCGATCTCGTTCGCAGCCGCGTGCTGCTGCCGCGACAAGAGAAACGCCTGTAGCTCGTCGGGTTCAGAGGACTGAGGTGATTTCACGGAGGAGCCTCCAACCATTCTAGGATAGCCCACGGGTGTGAATTGGGCAATATTACGCGTGAAGGAGCCATAGGGCCCCTGCGGATCGTCGAATCCGATTCGCATGCCCATATCGCAGGCTTCGCCCGCCCATCGAGCATCGCCCCGTACACTCCGCCGTCGTAGAATGGCAGGATATGCCGCCTCGCATCACCGCGATCCTCCTGCTGGCCGCCGCGCTGGCTTTGCCGGCTGAATTAACCTACCAAAAGCCCCCGCACGAGATCCTGGATGTTCTGAACGCACCGCCACCGCCCACGATCTCCGTCAGCCCAACGCGCGATTACGCCATCCTCACGCAGCCGCTGCGCTACCCGCCGATCGCCGAGGTGGCGCAGCCCATGTTGCGTCTGGCGGGGCTGCGCATCGACATCCACACCAACGGTCCGCACTTGCCGTTTTATAGCACCAAGTACATGATTAAGCGGCTGTCGGACGCATCCGATATTCCGGTTGCCGCGCCCCCGGGTGCGGCGAAGCTGGGCGCACCGGTCTGGAGCCCGGATGGCAAGCAGTTCGCCTTCACCAACACCACCGCCAACGCCATTGAGCTGTGGATCGGGACCACCGCCAGCGGGCGGACGCGGCGCATGGCCGGTATTCGCCTGAATGCCGTGATGGGTCAACCGATGGTCTGGCTCGCGGATAGCCGCACCTTATTAGTGCGCACGGTTCCCGAGCATCGCGGCGATCCACCCGCCGATGCGGCTGCGCCCACAGGTCCGCACGTGCAGGAGAGTTCCGGCCGCGCGGGTCCCGTGGTGACTTACGAAGACATGCTCAGCACGCCGCGCGACGAAGATCTGTTCGATTACTACGCGACTGCCCAACTCGTGTATCTGGACGCATCCACGGGAAAGATCGCGCCGGCGGGCAAGCCGGGCATCTTCGAAAGCGCGGAGCCGTCGCCGGATGGGCGGCATCTGTTGGTCTCGCGCGTGCACCGGCCGTACTCGTACCTGCATCCCGTATTTCGCTTTCCGCAGACGGTGGAAGTGTGGGACAGGGGCGGAGAGAAGCTCTACCAGCTTGCCGAACTCCCGCTGGCCGACCGGATTCCCGTCGAAGGCGTGCGGACCGGTCCACGCGTGTATCAGTGGCGTGTGGACGAACCGGCGTCGCTGTTTTGGGTGGAAGCCATGGACGGAGGCAATCCGAAGGAAAAAGTTCCGCGCCGCGACCGCATCCTGACGCTGGCAGCGCCGTTCCAATCGCAGCCTCGCGAAATCTTCGAAACAGTCGAGCGGTTTACGGGTCTGGAAGCGCTGGCCACGGGCGGCAGTTTTCTGGTTACCGATTACGATCGCAACAAACGCTGGGCGCGCACGATCGAGGCCGGCTGGAACACGCCGAACGCGGAAGGCCGCGTGATCTTCAGCCGCAACGTGCAGGACCGCTATCGCGATCCCGGCCGTCCGGTGATGGCGCACCTGCCGAACGGGCAGCAGGCGATCCTGCAGCACGGCGACGATATCTATCTGACGGCGGAAGGCGCCAGTCCGACGGGCGACCATCCGTTTCTGGACCGCTACAACCTGGCGACGCAAAAATCGGAGCGTCTGTTTCAGTCCGGCAAGGGCAGCTATGAAACCGTGGTGGCGGTGCTGGACGAGGGCGGCGCGCGGCTGCTGACCAGGCGCGAAGGGCCGGCGGAGTTTCCGAACTATTACATCCGGGCGGGCGAATCGTTGACTCCGCTCACTCAGTTGGCGGATCCCACGCCGCAGGTGCGCGGCATCCGGAAGCAGATAGTAAGTTATAAGCGCGAGGACGGCGTGCCCCTGTCGTTTACGTTGTACTTGCCGCCGGATTATAAAGACGGCACGCGGCTGCCTACGTTGCTGTGGGCTTATCCGCTGGAATACAACGACGCGGATACGGCGGGTCAAGTCAGCGGCTCTACGGACCGGTGCACCCAGTTCGGCGGCGCGGGGCTGCACTTGCTATTTCTGCTGCACGGATATGCCGTGCTGGATAACGCGGCGATGCCGGTGATCGGCGAGCCCGATACGGTGAACAATACTTATGTCCAGCAGATCGTGATGGACGCGAAGGCGGCTATCGACAAGGCGGTGGAGATGGGCGTGACGGACCGCGATCGGGTGGGCGTGGGAGGCCACAGCTACGGCGCTTTCATGACTGCCAACCTGCTGGCGAATTCCGACTTGTTCCACGCGGGAGTGGCCGAAAGCGGCGCCTACAATCGCACGCTGACGCCTTTTGGGTTTCAGAGCGAACGCCGCATGCTTTGGGAGGCGCCGGAGATCTATCTGCGGATGTCGCCATTTCTGCTGGCCGACAAGATTAAGACACCCATCCTTCTGATTCACGGCGAGGCGGACAACAATACCGGCACGTTTCCGATCCAATCCGAGCGCATGTATCAGGCGATTCGCGGCAACGGCGGCACGGCGAGGCTGGTGATGCTTCCGCTCGAGTCGCATGGTTACAGCGGGCGCGAATCCATCGAGCATGTGTTGTGGGAAGAGATGAGCTGGTTCGACAAGTATTTGAAGAAGCCGTGAGGATACCAGCGTCTGGAGGGCGGGCTTTAGCCCGCGCGGGACTTCAGTCCCGCCAACTAGCAATCGGCCTGCTATCCCTCGCGGGAATCTGCCATGCCGCCGAACCGGTCCGGCTGACTGCGCAGCCGCAGAAGTTTCGAGCCTTCTACTCGCTGGACGACCCACAGGTTCCCGCGGCATTGAAGCAAGCGGGCGCAACGGCCCGCGCAGTGGCATCCGACGGAGCCGTGTGGAACGTCACGCCGCACGGGGTGACCCGAGTCGACGCGAAGGCGGCGCCGCGCGATCGCAATCAATACTTCGCTGGAAAGCGCTATTTGCCGGACGATGAAGTGCGGCAACTCGCCGCGGACCAGGCCGCGGGGATGTGGGTGCGCACCAAGACCGGCGTGTCGCACATTGAGCTGCGAACCATGACGCTGGCCGCTAAATCAGCGCTGTTTGAAGAGCGCGTGCATGCGCGGCATGACCGACACGGTCTGGTGTCGCCCTCGAATCTGCGAGTGCCTGGCGACGTTTCCACGAACCAGATGCGGGACGACGACAACGATGGCCTGTGGACTTCCATGTATGCCGCGGCGGAGTGCTTCCGCTACGCGGTGACGCATTCTCCCGAGGCGCTGGCCAACGCCACCAAGTCGACCGAGGCGGTGCTGTTTTTGGAGGAGGTTGCCGGCAAGCGCGGTTTCCCGGCGCGGTCGTACATCCGCAAAGGGGAGCCGATGCCCGACTCGGGCGAGTGGCACTGGACGCCCGATGGCCAATACTACTGGAAAGGCGATACCAGTTCGGATGAAATCGTAGGCCACTTCTTTTTGTATGGCGTGGCCACGGATCTGCTGCCGGACCGGGCGTTGAAGAAACGCATCGCGGAGACCGCGGCGAGAATCATGGATCATATTATCGACCATGGCTATTATCTGGTGGATGGGATCGGCAAGCCGACCACCTGGGGCCGGTGGTCGCAGACTTATTTCCGTCAGGAACCTGGCGACAGCGCGCTGAACAGCATGGAATTGCTCAGCTTTCTGAAGACCGCGGCGCACATCGCCGGAAATGCCAGGTACGCAAAGGAATATAGAAAGGCGGCGCTGGATTTGGGGTACGCACGGCTCGCCACGCGCTACAAGGAACTGCGGGAAGAGATCAATTACTCCGATGAAGAGTTGGCGATGCTGTCTTTCTATAATCTGTTCCGGTATGAGACGGACGCGGACTTATTAGACCGCTATTACCGGCCAGCATTGAATGGGTGGTGGGAGAACATCGTTCGGGAAGAGAATCCCCTGTGGACCTTCATTTATGCAATGGCCCAGCCCAAAACGCCCGTGGACATGGCGAGCGCGGTGCGGACGCTCTACCGCATGCCGGCCGACACCATTGAATGGACAGTCAAGAATTCCGATCGCGACGGAGTGACCATGGACCGGACGACCGACCGATTCCAGCGGCGGCAGGCCATGACTCTGCTGCCTCCCGACGAGCGCCCGGTGATGAAATGGAATTCCAATCCATTCGACATCGACGGTGGCTCGGAGGGTCGAGGGGAAGACGACGGCGCTGCGTTCCTGTTGCCCTATTGGATGGGCCGCTATCACGGTATGTTGCTGGGCGAGTAAGCCTGGCAGGGTGTTGAAGAAGGCTCTCACAGGCTGAAGCCTGTGCCACCATCTGCTAAATCTTCATTTTGTGGGCGCTGGCTTTGCGATTAACAACAGCAGGCCGCGCCCGCACACACTATACACAACACCCTGTCCGCCGATTAGATCCTCTGCCCCAGGGGAGCGCACCTGGTTGGGGCCTTCGGCCCAGCCGCAGGTATCGGTGACGCGGTACCAGCTTGTGCCATCGCCCGGCGCCGGCAGAGTGAAGTTCACGTCGCTGCTCCATCCGTTGTAGGCTACATAAATCGACGAAGAGTTGTCGTTCAGCAAGCTGCCGTTGAATTGATAGGCGATGGCGTGGTTGCTGCCGCTAGTCATGTAAGTCCAATCCGCCATGGCGCCGGCAGGCGTCCACCAGGATAACTGCGAACTGGAATAGAAGCTGGGTGGGCGGAGCGCGGCGTGAGCCTTACGGAAGGCGATCAGTCCTTGCACAAAAGCGTTGAAGTTGTTTTGGTCGCCGGTCCAACTGTAGCTGAGCCAATTGGCGGCCGAGTCCACATTGTAGGCGTTATTGTTGCATTGGAGGCTGCGCAGGTATTCGTCCCCGCCCATCATCAACGGTGTGCCGGCGCTCAACATCAGAAAAGCGAAGCCCACGCGTGCCGCGGCGCGCTGGGCGGCAACTGCGCCGCCCTGGTCCCAACTGTAGTTCGTCGGGTTGCCGCCGTCCGACGGCCCATAGGGCCAAGGCTGATTGTTATTGGTCCCGTTACAGCTATATAGGTCGTTGAGGGTGAAGCCATCGTGCACCACTATCAGATTGACTGAGTTCCATGGACTGCGGCTCGAAAACAGGTCGGAAGATCCAGCGAAGCGCGTCGCCAAACTACCGGTGGTAATGGTGGTTACTCCCAGGTCGTTCTGGGCCTGGCGCAGCGTGTCGCGATAGTTGCCATTCCATTCCGACCAGCCCGCCGGAAAACCGCCCAACTGGTAAGAATTGCCGCCGATTGCCCAAGGCTCGGCGTACAGGTCAATCCCGCTGCCACCGGCGGCCGGACGCTGGGGCAACTCTTGCAGGATGCGATTGATGGCCGTGTGGGGGTCGCTGTTGCTGAAATTGAAGCAGCCCACGGTGCAGGTATTGCCCAGCACGGGAGCTAGGTCGAAACGGAATCCGTCCACGCCCATGGTGTCGCGCCAGTAGGCCAGCGAATCGACGATAAGGTTTTGCGCCACCGGGTTATAAGTGTTGTAGTTGCCGCCCGTGCCGGTGTTGTCGTAGGAAGACTGCATGTCCGAGGTGAGTTCGTAGTAAGTCGGATTGTCGAGCCCGCGCCAGGATTCGATGTTATAGGTGGTTGGGTCGCTCGCGTTCCATGCATAGCCCTCGCCGGTATGGTTGTACACCACGTCGATGTAAACTTTGATGCCCAGGTTGTGAAAGGCCTTTACCATCGCTTGGAACTCGGCCGTGGGGCCCCCCGGAGATTTGTTCGAGGAGTAGCGGCGATCCGGCGCGAAAAAGTTCAGGGTGGCATAGCCCCAGTAGTTCTGCCCGGCCGTTGAGTTTGGCGTATTGTCGTTAGCGTCGTTCTGGGTTTCCTGCACGGGCAGGAATTCCATCGCCGTTACGCCGAGGCCCGCAAGGTATGGCGCCTTGACGGCTGCGCCCGCATAGGTGCCTTGCAGGGCGGCAGGCACGCTGCTGTCGTTCCGGGTCAGCCCACGCACGTGCACTTCGTAGATCACATCGTCTTTCTGCGCGCGGGCGGGCTTGACGCCGATGCTTTGACTGACTGGCACCCACAGGATGCCCTTAGGCGCCGCGTTGCCGCTGTCGATGTTCCGGTAAGTGGCGCCCGAACCATAGACGGTGCCGTCGGTCCAGGTAGCGTTGACCGGGTCGTGGCTGATCTCCAGCGCATAGGGATCGATCAGCAGCTTGTTGGGGTTGAAGCGATTGCCGTTGGCGTCCACATCCGAAACGAAGCCGGCTCCAGAACCCTTGGTCCAGGTGCTCGAAAAAGGCCAGTTTGGCCCCCAGGCGCGATAACCGTAATACACCGGTCCCGTGATACCGGCTGCTGTGAGCGCCGAAACGGGCAACGAACCGGAGAATATGTTGGTCGTGCTGTTGGCGCTGAGCGTCAGGCGCAGCACTTCGGGCGAGCCCATCGGAGACGAATAGAGATCGACCTCTATTTGCGTGGCGCGCGAGGAATAGACGCGGAAGATGACATTGCTTTGTGTCGAGTCGTAGCTTGCGCCCAAGCTGGAGGCGTTGGTCGCCGCTTCGGCATGCAGGACGAGAAAAAGCAGGCAGACAAAGAACGCGTGTTTATTCCACCAGAGATTTGCCATCACTACCGCCTTAACCAGGATTTGCGTTTTGGCGTCGTGGCCAATTCACTATTTTACTAGTGACGAAAAAGGGTAAAACGTTTCGCCGCGACTACTCATATCTCAGCGCCACCAGCGGATCGATGCGGGTGGCCTTGCGCGCCGGGACATAGCTGGCCAGCACCGAAACGGCGATGAGCAGCAAAGGCACGCCGGCGAACACCAGCGGGTCGGTGGCGGTGACGCCGTAAAGCATGCCCGACAAACCGCGCGTTAATTCGAATGCGGCGGCTACCCCGATGGCCGCGCCAATCAGCGAAGTGACCAATCCGCGGCCCACTACCATCCGCAGGATCTGAGACTGGCTGGCTCCCAGCGCCACGCGCAATCCGATCTCGTGCGTACGCCGGCTCACCGAATACGCCGTCAGGCCGTAGATTCCGACGGTGGCCAGCGTGAGCGCGAGCGAGGCAAATACGGTGAGCAGCAGCATGGCGACGCGGCGCAGCATCAGCGAATCCGAGAGCACCTGCTCCATGCTACGGACGTTGGAGATGGGCTGCTCGGGGTCTAACTTCAGGATCTCGCGGCGTACCGCGGCGGCAACGACCGTGGGGTCGCCTTCAGTCCGCACCACCACGGCCATAGAGGAATCGCCGGAGTGCTGCGCGTGAGGCACATAAACGGCGGGTTCCACCGGCGCATCCAGGCCATACAGTTTGGCATCCGCCACCACGCCGACGATCTCCATGGGTTTGCCCATGACGATGCGTTGTCCCAGCGGGTTTTCGTGGGGAAAGTGCTTGCGCACCATGGCTTCGTTCACGAGCACGACGCGCTTGGCATCCAGGTCGTCGTGCTGGTCGAAGAGACGGCCTTGCCGCAGTGCGATCCCCATAGTGTTGAAGTAACCAGGCGTGGCCGGGCGGTAATCGGCCAGGGGTTGCTTGTCCTGCGGAACGGGCGGCCGGCCCTCGATGGTAAAGCTGTTCACCCAAATGCGAAACGAGAGAATGGAGACGCGCAGCGGCAAAAACACGACCGCGCCGGCGGAGCGCACGCCAGGCAGGGCGTCGACGCGTTCGATGAGGTCCTTGTAAAAGGTCGCACGCTTCTGCGGGGTATCGTACTTCACCTCGGGCAGGCTCAGGTTCATGGTCAGGATATTGGCGGTGCGCACGCCGGGGTTCACCTCCGTCACGCGCACGAAACTGCGCAGCAGCAAGCCCGCGCTGACCGACAGCAACACTGCCAGAGCCACTTCCCCCGCCAGCAGGAAGCTGCGAATGCGGTGCGATCCGCCAGCGCTTTCCGAACGCCCGGCGGCTTCCTTGAGCGTGGTATTCAGATCTGTGTGCGAAGATCTCCACGCGGGAACCAAGCCGAACAGCAGGCCGGTGAGAATCGAGATGCCGAAGGTGAACGCCAGCACGGGCACGTCCACACTCATGTGTTGCAGCATGGGGAACATGTCGGGAACCACGCTGCGGAGCAGGCGCACGCCCCACGCCGCCAGAATGAGCCCCAGCGCGCCTCCGGCCAAGGCCAGCACCAGGCTCTCGGTGAGCAGTTGGCGGATGAGGCGAAGGCGTCCGGCGCCCAGCGCCCCGCGAATGGCGATCTCCTTTTCGCGAGTGGCGGCGCGCGCCAGCAGCAGGTTGGCGAGGTTGGCGCAGGCAATCAGCAGCAGCAGGCCGACAGCTCCCAACAGGATCAGCAACACGGGGCGGATGCGGCCGGTAAACATCTCCGCCATGGGGAACAGCGCGACGCCCCAGCCAGTGTTGGTGGCCGGGTAGGCGCTCTCGAGGCGTCGCGCGATCACGGCCATCTCGGCGCGCGACTCGGCCACGGTCACGCCGGGTTTCAGCCGCGCCACAATGCCGAATTGGTGATTCTGGCGCTCGGGATTGTTTGGATTGATGGCGGTGGGCAGCCACAAGTCCGCGGCCACCATTTCGCCGAGTTCATGGGGGACCACGCCGACGACCGTGCGCGGAATGCCATCCACCGTGAGCGAGCGCCCGATGGCGGCGGGATCGGAATGAAACCGGCGCTGCCACAGCGCGTGACTGATCAGGACGGCGGGCGGTCCGCCGGGACGGTCTTCTTCGGGCAGGAAATTGCGGCCCACGATGGGTTTGATGCCCAGCGCGGGCAGGAATTCCTTGGACGCCAGAGCGGCCGAGACGCGCTCGGGATCGCCGGCGCCGCTTACATTGAGGCCGAATTCGGGGATGGCGAAAGCGGCCGACATCTGGTCGAACGAGTGGGCCTGTTTCTTCCACTCCAGATAGTCGGCCGCACTGACGGGCATCTGGTCGAAGCCGGACTTGAGCAGCGTGCCCCAGATCATCACCACGCGGTTGGGCTCGGGGACGGGCAGCGGTTTGAGCAGGACCGCATTGACCATGGTGAAAATCGCGGTGTTGGGGCCGATTCCCAAGGCCAGCGCCAGGATGGCGACCGCGCAAAAGCCCGGATTCCGCAGCAGGGTCCGGAAGCCATAGCGAAGATCTTGCCAGAAGAACTGCACAGGCACTCCTTAATAGAGGACAAACGCGGGGCGGTGGCGATTTGTTCCGCTGATGGAGCGCGATTTTGTTACATTTCCCGCAAATGCCGGTATACCAGCGCGACCGGCAATCCCATGACGTTGAAGTAACAGCCCTCGATACGCTGGATGAACTTGGAAGCCAGGCCCTGGATGGCGTAGGCTCCGGCCTTATCCATAGGCTCGCCGCTGGCGGCGTAATCTTCGATCTCCTGGGAGGATAGCGGCGCGAACCAGACGCTGGTTTCCGCGCAGTCTTCGACGGCGCGACTGGTGGAGCGCAGACAGATGCCCGTCAGAACTGCGTGCCGCTGGCCGGAAAGCAGTTGCAGCATGCGCCGGCCATCGGCGGCGTCCAGCGGTTTGCCCAGTATCTCGCCGTTTATCAAGACAGTGGTGTCGGCGGCCAGAACGATCTCGCCCGGGGAGGCGGTGGCCGCAGCGGCTTTCTCCCGCGCGATACGCATCACGTACTCGCGCGCGGCCTCGCCGGGCAGCGGCGTTTCGTCCACTTCCATGGGCCGCACAACGAAAGGAATGCCGGCCTGCCGCAGGATCTCACGGCGGCGCGGTGAGCGGGACGCTAACACAAGCATCCCTTCATGTTAGGCGATGCGTGCCTCTATTAAGCTGCCGGGGCGCGCACGGCCGCCTCGCACTGCCATGCGAGCGCCTCACCATCCATCTCAGGCCCGATCGCGGAGCGATAAACCGCGATCTCGCGGCCGCATTGGATGCAGCTTGCCACCGCGAATCCATCCCCCATCCGCCATTTCCCCAATGCGTGTCCCCGGACCTTGGCGGCAAATACAGCGATGCGCTGGAGCACGGCGATTTGACCGGACATTGTGGATCTCCTCTCGCCTGGCCGGAACAAGAGTATAGTGGCGGCATCGCACATATTCTCTCGCCAGTTAGGCGGGCAATCATACCCGCAGCCGGCCTTTCAGGCTCTAGCCGCCTAAAAGGCGGCTGCGGCCAAGATTGGCCGCCCTCCAACTGCGGATGGCGTTGCACTCTGTTGTACTATGAAGTTTACTGCATGAAGGCCTTAATGGACTCCCTCCGCCCCGGGGATAAGGACTGGGAACTTGCCAGGGCGATCGATCCCGACAGACTGCCGGCGCACATCGCCATCATCATGGACGGCAACGGGCGCTGGGCCGCGCGCCGGCGCCTGCCGCGCGTGGCGGGCCACAGGGCCGGTGTCGGGCCGGTGCGCAGTACGGTGGAAACCTGTGCGCGCCTGGGCATCCAGGTCCTCACGTTGTACGCCTTCTCGGTGGAGAACTGGAAGCGCCCCCGCGCCGAAGTCGAGACCCTGTGGCGGCTGCTGCGTTTCTACCTGCGCAAGGAACTACCCGAACTGCAGAAGAACGATATCCGGTTGCAGGCCATCGGCAGGCTGGATGCACTGCCCCCCGATGTGCGGCGCGAGTTGGACGCGGTGGTGGACGCCACTGCCGCCAACCGCGGCCTGCTGGTCAACCTGGCGATCAATTACGGCGGCCGCACGGAGATCGTGGATGCGGTCAACTCCATCATCGACCTGGCCCGCATGGAGGGGCGCCTTTCCACGCTGCAGGTGGACGAGGACCTTATCGCCGCGCACTTATATACCAGTGCCTCTCCCGATCCCGACCTGCTGATTCGCACCTCCGGCGAGATGCGCCTCAGCAATTTCCTGCTCTGGCAGATCGCGTATGCGGAACTGTACGTGACCGAGACGTTGTGGCCCGACTTCAGCCGTACCCATCTTCTCGCCGCCGTTCTGGAATACCAGAAACGCGACCGTCGCTATGGCGGCTTGAGCGGCACGCCGTTCAACGGCGATCGGTCCGCCGATTCCGAGGAAATGATCGCCGCCTTACCGGTCAGATGAAGCGGGTTCTCACGGCGCTGGTCCTGTTTCCGCTGGTCACGTACGTAGTTCTCTGGTCTCCACGCTGGAGCGTGCTCGCGGTTACTACGGCGGTAGCGCTGCTGTGTTTTTACGAGTACTCCGGCATCGCGTCCGCCTATCAGGCCGGCAAGCTCGGCCCGCTCGGCTACGGGGCAGGATTGCTCATTTTGGTCTTGCGGGGCGACGGCTACGTGGTGCTGGTCGTGGTTGCGGTGGCCCTGATCGCGCTCAGTCTGGCGCTCGGCGCCGACGATCTGCGCGCCGGCATCCTACGCGCCGCATTTCTGCTGCTGGGCGTAGTGTATGTATTCGGCTGTTGGCGTTTCGCGCCGCTGCTCGGGGAGCAGAGCCAGTCCGGCCGATATTGGCTCCTGTACGCTCTGGTTCTGAACTGGATAGGCGATATCGGCGCGTATTACGTGGGCCGCGCGCTGGGACGGCACAAGCTGGCGCCGATCGTAAGCCCCGGCAAGTCGTGGGAAGGTTCCGCGGCATCGCTCGGGGCATCGCTGATCTTCGGCTTCTTATTCCTGCACTGGGCGATTCCAGCAGTTCCGCCGACGGTTGCGGTGGCGCTCACGGCCGTGGCCAACGTCGCGGGGCAGTTCGGCGACCTCTGCGAATCCGCCCTGAAGCGCGGCGCCGGCGTAAAGGATAGCGGCACGCTGCTGCCCGGCCACGGCGGCTGGCTGGATCGCGTGGACAGCACGCTGTTCACTTTGCCGGTGGTGTACCTGTACGTGGCCTTTCTGAGATGAGTATAGGTGGGGCACTCGGTACCTGCGATATCATGGATGTAGAGGGAGCTGGAGCTTCCACATATGACCGTGACCATCGAACTCCCGGCGGATATCGAAGCCGATCTGGTCGCTCAGGCTCGGACTCATAGCCTCGCACTGCCCCAATACGTGGAGCACCTGCTCCGCGAACAGGTTCCCGCGCGGGCGGGATCTGCCCTTTCACCGGCCGAGCGCGCCGCTGCATGGCGTGAATCAACCCGCGGCCTACCGCACACGCCGCCTCTTTCGGATGACGCAATCAGCCGCGAAAGCACCTACGGCGATCGCGGACATCCTGGCCGATACGAACACGCTGTTGCGGCGGACGCAGCCTGGTCATCCAAGTCATGATTTAGTATTTGGCGGTCGAGAGTGTCGCAAGACTGCTTAGCTATAGCTGGAAGCCGTGTATTTCACGCTGCAGAACATGTCAGAGTTCTGGAACGTGGCAACGCGCCCCACCGCAAACAACGGTCTCGGCTTTTCCGTGGTTGTCGTCTCCGCCGCTCTCGAAGTCGGCAGGCCACGAAAAACGATGGCCTGCCCCACGGCTTGTTTTCTGGGCACCGCACCAGCCCTTGCATGACGTCCGCCGGATTCATCCGGTGTCGTGGTTGTCGTAAGCGGGGAATAACAAGGGAATTTAGCCCGTAACCAAACGGCGGCATGCGAGTATTAGCAGTATGCGCGCACTCTGGAAGGACTCTCGCTACGCTGTCCGTACGCTTCTGAAGACCCCCGGCTACACTCTGGTAGCGCTGGCCACGCTGGCCTTGGGGATTGGCGCCAACACCGCAATTTTCAGCGTCGTCAACCAGGTTCTGCTGAATCCGGCCGGCATCGCGCACCCCGAGCGCATCGTTTCGCTGCGCGTGCATTACGACAAGCTGGCGCTGCACAACATCGGCGTATCCATCCCCGACTTCGCCGATGTGCTCCACAGCACCCAGCAATTCGATGCGGCCGCGCTAATCGATCGAGGGGACTTCAACTATACTGGCTCCACCGTTCCGGAACGACTGGTCGGCGCCAGCGTCACCTGGCGCTGGTTCGAAGTCTTCGGCGCGAAGGCCAAACTCGGGCGGGTGTTCCAGCCGGAAGAGGACCGGCCCAACGCCAACCGGGAGGCGGTGCTGTCGTACGCCGCCTGGAAGCGGCTGTTCGGCCAGGATGCCGGCACGGTCGGCCGCACTATCGAGCTGAACCGACTGCCCTACCGCATCGTAGGCGTGATGGGGCCGGAATTCCGCTGGCCCGTGGACGTGGATCTCTGGGTTCCGCTCGGCTTGGCCGACGGCCAATACACCGAAAATAACCGCTTCAACGAAAGCTATAACGCCATGGCGCGGCTGAAGCCGGGGCTGGCATTCGTGTCTGCCAACGCATTCGTGGAAGTGCTCAGCAGCCGCGTGCGGAACAGCGGCACGCAAGGCGGCGCGTATGCCAAGGACTCCGCCTGGGGCATGTTTCTGCTGCCCTTCGCGGATTTCATCGCCGGCGATACCAAGACGCCCATGCTGGTGTTGCTGGGCGCGGTCGGTTTTGTGCTGCTCATCGCCTGCTCCAATAT
>JBEKPZ010000105.1:0-24201 GCA_049520215.1 Bryobacteraceae bacterium
TTATCGGCATAGCGCGCGTTCAGGGTCTTGATGGCAACTTTGCGGCCCAGCCGTTCGTCCATGGCCAGAAACACGCGCCCCATGCCGCCCGATCCGATCTCGCCGAGGATCTGGTAGCCGGAGAGTTTCGCCGGATGAGGGGCCGGTGGTGGCGGTTCGGACAGCCCGACGGCGCGATCGATTTCGGCTAGCGTTTCAAGCTGGGGCCGCAGTTCATCGGCGATCTCTGGATGTTCGCGGCAGAATCCGTCGACGGCCGGGGCCTCGTCGCGCGCCTGGCGGTCGAGAAAATCGGCCAGCGCCAACGCCAGCAGTTCTTCTTTGTCCGGCGCGGACGGCATCTACGGCTCTCCCGCCAGAGCGCGAAATCGCTTCAGCGCGCGATGCAGCAGCAGCGCCGCGGCCTCGCGCGTTTTGCCCATGCGCGCGGCAATCTCAGCCGTCGATAGACCTTCGATCTTGGCCAGAAGGATCGCTTCGCGGTAGTCCGCCGGCAGAGCCTCCAGCCGCTCGAAGAGAGCCGCGACGGCTTCCTTCTCCGAGAGCAGCAGCGTGGGAGTCTTGGCGTCCACCGGATCGGGGCCGTCCGGATTGCTGGCGGAGCGGAAGCGCACGACGTCGCCCGCGCGCTTCTGGCGGCCCTGGAAGCGAGCGGCGTCCTGCACCACGTGACCGGCGATGGAAGCCAGCCAGTTCCAGAAGCTTCCCGGCGCCGCATATTGGAAGCGCCCAATATCCCGGAAAGCCCGCAGAAAGGTTTCCTGCAGCAGGTCGTCCACCTCAACCGAGGCGAGCAACTCCGAACCGGCTTTGTAGCGCAGCAGGGCGGCGAGCCGGCGGCGGTACTTCGCAAAGAGCGCGGCGAACGCGTCATAGTCTCCGCCCTTCACCCTTTCGACCGCGCCGAAGCTGGTGGTGGGCGTCATTTGACTCACTCCAGTATAGACTGGAGAGCGTCAAAGGCTCATCACTTCTTTGAACTTCTGGGCTTGCCGGCGCGACATCTCCACTTCGAACCCGCCCTTCAGCCGGACCAGAAATCCGCCATTGGCCCACGGGTCGATGGATTCGATGAATCGCAGGTTGAGCAAGTGCTTGCGGCTGGCGCGGAAGAACATCGCCGAGTCGAGCCGCTCTTCCAGATAGTTGAGCGAGCGCAGCACCAGAGGGCGGTTGCCGCTGAAGTAGAGCCGCGCGTAATTGCCTTCGCTTTCGAGCAGCACGACATCGCTGAGGGTGACAAACCAGCAACGCTCGCCATCCTTAACGAAGATGCGCTGACTGGCATCCATGGCGGGCTTGGCCTTGCGTAACGCCGCGCGCGCCAGGGCGGCATCCAGGCGCTCGGGCGAGACCGGCTTCAACAGATAATCGAGCGCATTCACTTCGAAGGCCTTGAGCGCGTACTCGTCGTAGGCCGTGGTGAAGATGACCAGCGGGACGCGCTCGAGCTGTTCGAGGAGTTCGAAGCCGCTGCGCCCCGGCATCTGGATATCCAGGAAAAGCAGGTCCGGCTGGAGCTGCTCGATCTGTGCCAGGGCTTCTTCGGCGTCGCGCGCTTCACCCACGATCTCGACCTCTGGGTGAGGCTCCAGCAGCCGCCTTAGCTCGGCGCGGCCCAGGCGCTCGTCGTCTACAATCAGAGCTCTCATACGGGAATGGAAATCTCGGCCACCACTGAATCGCCGTCGTAATTGCGCAGCACCAGCGACGCGGCATTGCCGTACAGCAGGCGCAGACGCTCGCGGGCATTGTCCAGGCCGAGGCGCGTGGAACCGCCGTCGTCGCGCAGTTGGCCGCTGTTGCGCACCTGGATCTTGACGGCGCGGCTTTCCACCTGCGAGTCCACGCGGATTTCGCCGCCGCCCGGCAGGCGCGCGACGCCATGCTTGATGCCATTCTCCACCAGCGTCTGCAGCAGCATGGGCGGAATCCGCGTTTCGAGCGACTGCGGGTCCACTGCGATGTATACGCGCAGGCGCTCCTCCAGCCGGATGGCTTCCAGCTTCAGGTATGCGGTGACCGCCTCCAACTCCGTTTCCAGCGGCACCGTTTCGGTGCGGCCGGATTGTAGCGAGTAGCGTAGGATGTTCGACAGCTCGGTCACCATGTCCTGGGCGCGCGCGGGGTCTTCCACGATCATGGCCCGCAGGCCGTTCAGACAGTTGAAGATGAAGTGCGGGTTCACTTGGGAAATCAGGGCGCGGAGCTGCGAGTCTTTGGCCACCACCGCGAGCCGCAGCTTCTCGACCTCCGAAGTTTGGAAGCTCTCGAAATAATGCACGCCGAAGTAGATCACCTCCCACAGGAAAACGGTAATGCTCCAGATGGACACGACCGGTAGAATCCATGCATACCCGGCTTTGCGCAGCGCGGCCATGCCGAAGGCCAACGGCCAGCCCGCGGTCACCAGCGCCGTGATGGCGGCGCCGGTGACCAGGGCCGCGGCGGCCACCCGAGGCAGGGCGCGCAGCGGAGAGAGCTTCAGCCATTGGCGCCGCCGGATGACGGCGCGCAGAGCGTGCGTCGTCAGGATGCCGGCGAGCGCGCCCCACATATAGAGCGCCACAGGCTTCCATGTGATCGCCTCGCCTAACCGGCTGAAGATGATGTTACCCGCCGCCTGAGAGTACCAGCCCAGCAATTGGCAGAGTATGTAGACTTGAGAGCGCTTCATAACTTCACAGGCTGAAGCCTGTGCTACCTGACTCCCAGGAAATGGTCGAGCGCCTGGAAGAAGCCGTCGGGATCGTCCAGCATAACAAAATGGCGGGCCTTGTCCGACAAAATGAACTCGTAATTCTTCAGCTTGGCGTACTGCGCGCGGAAGTTCTTCTCGACGTCCTCGCGTTTGGCGTATTGCTTATACGCGATCCAGGTGCCAAGCACCAGCGTGGGTGCGGTAATCTTGTCCAGATCGCCGCGCAGATCGGTGGTCATCATTTCGTAGATGGCGTCGCCCATGGCCACGCGGTCCGACTTGCGGCTCCATCCCATAATCATCTCGAAGTCCGTGGGGCTGGTAACCATGGCCTTGACAGCCATCTCGCCCATCTTCTCGGTTTGCTCGGTCGGCGGCCCGCTATACATTTTGCGCATCTGTTCGGCCTGCGCCTTGACGCTCGCGGCGGTCGCGCCGGGATTCATCACACCGGCCAGGAACGGCAGCGAGTCCACGATCACCAGCGGCCCCACCAAATCGGGCTCCTGCTCGGCCAGCCACAGCGCCAGCACGCCGCCCAGGCTATGGCCGACGATCACCGGCTTGTTCATCTTGTTCTCGCGGATGTAAGTGGCCAGGTCCTTGCGAACGGTTTCCAGAAACGGCGCTTCGATGCGCGGTTCTCCGGCGAAACCGGCGAGCGTCAGCACGTGGCATTCATATTGGTCCTTGTAGTGCGCCACCGTGCTGTCCCACGTTTTCCCGGAAGATGCAAAGCCGGGGATCAGAATCATCGGTTTACCCTTGCCTGTGATCTCCACATGGAAAGACGGCGGTTTGGGCGTGGTGGCGGCCACCGCGTGCCCGGCTATCGGCACGGCAATCAGCGCGCCCAGCGCCGCCTGGATCATGAAAGAACGTTTCGTCATTTGTATACCCTCCTATTAGCCCGACCGCTCCCTTACGGTCGCGGCTCGGTAAAGACCACTCTACGCTGCGCCATCCGCGGCGCGGCGGGGATTGGTTTGAGCGGTCAGGCGGGTGGATGAACGGTTTTCAAGCGATACCGTTGGCCGCGCCACTCGATCCGGTTGCCGAACGCCGACGCGACCAACACGATCAGCCAGATCCAGGTCCCCAGGGGCACCCACAGTGTGTGCACCCAGGCGTGCCGGTCGAACCAGGCTTTGTAATCGGGAAGCTCGGCCTTGGCCAATGTGGCGCGATTGGCGCCCTTCAGCATCCCCGGGGAAAGTTGTGCGAGCAGCACCCACTCGGCACCGCGGCTGCCGTGGATGGACGCCACGAGGGCCGCCGCCATGCCACCGCAATAGAAGATGTGCGCCGCCAGCGCTGTCCACCAGAGCCGCGGCCGATAGACGCGCGTGATGGTGAGCTGGCGGCGCGCCCAGGCGAGGAATTCACGGGCGCTGGTGCGGCCCGCGGAGACGGCCATGGCTCCGGGCGCGAAGACGATGCGCAGGCCGGCGCGGTGGACGGCGTCGCTTAGCGCGTAGTCGTCGCTGACCGTGTCCCGCCAGAAGTCTGGAACGCGAATGGCATGAAATGTCTGGCAGCGGATGGCCATCGATCCACCCCAGGCGAAGGCGTTCGGGCCGGGCCCGAAGGTCCCTCCGATCACCGCATCCCACACGCTGCGCAGGAGCGACCAGAAATCGGGCGGCTCGGGCGCGTACCAGCGATATCCGGTCGTAGCGCCCACCCGCCCATCGGCCAGCGGCGACGCAAGCGCCCGCAGCCAGGTCCGCGAAACGCGTCCGTCGGAATCCGCGAACGCGAATAACGCCGAGTCCTTCCGTGCGAAACGGACGCCGGTCCGCAGATTCAGCACTTTCGCGCCGGTGCCGGACTCCTCAGCATGGGCCAGCACGATGCGCACGCGCGCCGGAAGCACGCCGGCAGGTATATCGGCGGCGCAGTGCGCGACTACCATCAATTCATAATCGGGGTAATCCTGCGCGGCCAGCGCGGCCAGGTTCTCGCGCAGGCCGGGGTCGCCGCCTTTCACCGGAACGATGACGGTGGCCGGGGGCAGGTCCGTGTCCGCGAGCGGCGCTTCCGCAAGCTTTCCGGCTACGTATGCGGCGCGCTTTCCCTCACCGCGGAGAGAGAGGAATGCGAGGGCCAGCGCCGGCCCGGCGAAGAACCAAAACCACAACACGCGCTACTTGCGGCCCTTGGCCTTGGCGGCGGCCTTTGCCTTCGTCTTCGGCGCGGCCTTCGCCATTCTTGGCTTGGCCTTCTGTCTTACCTCTGGAATGGGTGGGACCTCCTCGGGTGCGACCTCCTCGGGCAGGCTTTCTTCGGCCGGTTCTTCGCCGGAAAAGACTTCTTCCAGATGATCTTCCAGGAAAGGCTCGGGCACGGGGGCGCCGATCGCGCTACCCGGTGCGACTTTGGCCAGCACTTCGTTGAACAACGCCTGTTTGCGCGCGTCCACCTTGGGCGGAGGCGGCTGTTCGTGCCGGTAGTCGTGATCGTTGTGGCACGTCCGGCAGCGAACTTTGGCGGGCTCGCCGTTCAGCAAGGACACCACCGCGTGGTTCATGATGCGCTTGCACTTGACGCAATAGTCGTCGATGATGTCGCCTAATCGCGGCTCCCTCATGTGCCTCCTCTCAGATGTGCACCGGCTGCTCCGGTTGCTCGGGCGGGATCTGCGCCGCGGCTCTCGGCTCCTGGACGGCCCAGCTTGCCGCTTCGAATCCCACGTACTTGCAAATGCGCAACGCGCCGCCTTCGGTTTCGAGCAGATCGCCCACGTCCAGCGGGCGCTCGGAGGCGCGTAAACGGCTCCAGGCATCGTACTCGCTATCGGCCTGGACTTCGCCGCCAGGCTCGTAATCCTTGGCCCTCACGCTGGCCGCGCCGGCCACGTGCGGCGCCCAGCGGAACTGCTGGCGCGGCGCATCTTTCATCCGGTAGACCCGATACATCGCCATAGAATAGCCTATTTTAAACGAAACGGCCCGAACTGGCTGAAAATAATGCAAATTGGGGGCTGTGGATGAGCGCTTCGGCGTCGCGCTGGCCGCGGCCGATCCAGCGCCGCATGTTTGCTTCGTCCCATGTGAGCGCATCGCGGAGTTTGCCGAGTACCCGCTCGGGCCCCAGACGGAGCACTTCCGCGCCGGTTAACTGCGGCTCGCGCGGGGCCAACAGGCGCACCATACGGACGGCCGCCCGCAAGGCGTTCAAAGGCAGGCTGGGCAGCACGTTGACGGCAATCGCGTGGTCCACGCCGAACCGCTGGGCGGCCCACATCGGCATGACGTTGAGCAGGCCGCCATCGCAATAAAGATGCCCATCGATGCGCACCGGAGGATATCCGAAAGGCACGGCGCACGAGGCCATGACGTGCCGCCAGGTGAGATCGGGCGTCTGGGCGATTGCGATGCGCAACTGCGGCAATCGCGTGACGGCTACCGCGAACGGCACGCGCGGCGTGTAAGCGGAAGTGAGTTCCTGGACCATTTGCTGGAGCGGGCCGGGGTCGAAGAGGGCGTGCCAGGGCCGCCATGGCACGCGCGAAGTCATCAGGGTGGCGCAACGCGGGTCGAGCCAGGTGCGGATCAGCTCGTCGCCGGGGATGTCCGAGGCAATGGCCCAGCCGTTGATGGAACCTACCGAGCAGCCGATCACCACATCGGGACGGAAGACGGGTTGGAGAGCTTTCCACACGCCCGCCTGGTAGGCGCCGAACATGCCTCCGGCAGAAAGGATCAGCGCGGTTTTCACATCATCTATCTTACCGGCCCGATAATTCTTGTGGGGCAGGTTGCCAACGTTGCCAATATGCAGGCGGATGGTCAATCGGCCTTTTGCGGCTTGCCGCAACGTGGGGCAGGCCCGTGGGGGTGCCCACTGGGCCCGGATCTAGCCAGGCGGCCTCTCCGGCTGCCAGCCCCCGCCCGTTGAACTAAACGCCTGGCGCGGCGTTGTTCCGGTGATGGTAGAATGGTAGAATCTTGGATGCTTTACAGAGAATACAAAATGAAGTCTCTCAACGTCAAAGATCCCGAAGCCCATCGGCTCGCAACGGCCATAGCCCAGGAGACGGGCGAAACCATGACCCGCGTGGTAACCGAAGCTCTCCGGGAACGCTTTGAGCGCCTGCCGCATCGCCGTGGCAAGGCCAGCGCCGAGGAACTCCGCGCCATTGCCAGGCGCGCCGCTGCCCGTGTCAAACACCCGTACCTCGACCATGCGGACTTCCTGTACGATGAAAACGGCCTCCCGAAATGATCCTCGACACTTCCGCCCTGGCCGCCATCTTCTTTGGAGAGCCTGAACTGGAACTGTATGTCCAGGCGATTCATGATGCAGCGCGTTGCCGCATCAGCGCCGCCAATTTCGTCGAACTCTCGATGGTGGTCGAGGGGCAGATCGGTCCTGAGGCTGGCCGCCAGTGCGATATATTCCTCCGCCGGGCTGAAATCGTCATTGAGCCGGTCACGCTGGAACAAGCGCACCTGGCGCGGCAGGCCTTCCTCGATTTCGGCAAGGGCCGCCATCCGGCTAAGTTGAATTTCGGAGATTGCTTCGCCTATGCGCTCGCCAAAGCGACTGGCGAACCGCTGCTATATAAAGGAGACGATTTCAGCAAGACGGATGTCACGCCCGCAATAACCGCCTAACATGGTATCTGCATGCCAGACACCCCGGCCATCGCCGTCCACGACCTCCGCAAACTTTACGGCGATAAAGCCGCTGTGGATTCGCTCAACCTGGTCGTCCCGCGCGGCTGCTTCTTCGGATTCCTGGGTCCCAACGGCGCGGGCAAATCCACCACCATCCGCATGCTGACGGGCCTCGTCCCGCCCTCCTCCGGCTCCATCGAGCTGCTGGGCATGCGCCTGCCCGATCGCGAACTCGAGATCCAACAGCGCATCGGACTGGTGCCCGACGAATCCCTGCTCTTCGACCGCCTCACGGGCGCGGAGTTCCTGGAGTTTGTGGGCCGCATGTATGGCCTCGCCCGCCCCACGGCCGTCGAGCGCGCGCAGTCTCTGCTCGATCTCTTCGAGTTGCGCGAAAAACGCAAGCTCATCGCCGAGTATTCCAAGGGCATGCGCAAGCGCCTGGCCATGGCGGCCTCGCTCATCCATCACCCGGATCTGTTTCTGATGGACGAGCCCTTCGAGGGCGTGGACGCCGTCGGCGCCCGCCTGATGAAGGACATCCTGCTCGACCAGGTGCGCCGCGGAGCCACCATCTTCCTCACGTCGCACGTGCTGGAAGTCGTCGAGCGCCTGTGCGACCGCGTGGCCATCATCGATAAAGGCAAGATCGTCCGCGAAGGCTCCATGGACGAACTTCGCGGCGGAACGGAATCGCTCGAGGATGTTTTCGTACGCCTGGTGGGCGCCGGGCGCGAGTTCCACGAGTTGGAGTGGCTCAAATGATCCGGGCCATCCTGCGCGCGCAATGGCTCAGCATGCGCATCTTCCGCCTGGCGTCTGGCCGGCGCGGGGCCCTGTTTTCCGTGATCGTAGCAGTCCTGTGGTACGGCTTCTGGACCTTCCTCGCCGCGGTTGCCGAGGAACTCACGGCGGCTCGGGGGCTGCGGATGCAAATCGAAACATGGCTGCCCGCCGGCCTGTTGGGAGTCTTCGCCTACTGGCAGTTGGCGCCCCTGGCTTCGGCGACCATGGGCGCGTCGCTCGATCTGCGCAAGCTGCTGGTCTATCCCGTGCCGCGCCGCTCGCTGTTTCTGGTTGAAATCCTGCTGCGCATCACTACCTGCGCGGAATTGCTGCTCCTGCTCACGGGCGCCGCCATCGGTCTGCTGCGGAATCCCGCATTCGGCGGGTGGAGGGGGCTCGCGCGCGTGCCTCTCGCCGTGGTTCTTTTCGCGGCGTTCAACCTGATGCTGGCGGCCGGACTGCGCAACCTGATCGAGCGGCTGCTCAGCCGCAAGGGCATCCGCGAGGCGATCGCGCTCCTGCTGATGCTGGTCGGCGTCCTCCCGCGATTGCTGATGGTCACCGGCTTCGCCGGCCGGCGGATCGAGCACGCACTCCCGACGGCCGCGAATCCGTTCTGGCCGTGGGGGGCCGCGGCGCATTGCATGCTCGGCCTGTCCACCGGCGTGCGGCCCGTGGCTGCCGCGGCCGTGCTCGCCGCGTGGACGGCGGCAGCGTATCTGTTTGGCCGCTGGCAGTTCATGCGCGGATTGCGATTCGACTTCCAGGCCGCCCAAGCCACCGTCGCATCCGCCAAGAGCCGTCCCTTCGCCGAGCGGCTATACCGTCTGCCCTCGCTGGTGTTGCCCGATCCGCTGTCCGCCATGGTCGAAAAGGAACTCCGCTCGCTGGTCCGCACGCCGCGCTTCCGGCTGGTCTTCGTGATGGGCTTCTCGTTCGGCCTGGTCGTCTGGCTGCCGATGATCCTGCGCGGCCGCGTGACGCACTCCGCGGTCTCCGGCAATTTCCTGGCGGTGGTCAGCCTGTACGCTCTATTCCTGCTCGCCCAGGTCACTTATGGCAACTCGTTCGGCTTCGACGGTTCCGCCGCGCAGCTCTATTTTCTGGCGCCGGTGGCCATCTCACGCGCACTGGCCGCCAAGAACATCGCGGCGGCTATCTTCATCTTCCTGGAGATCGCGGCGGTGGCGGCCGCGTGTACCCTGTTGCGCCTGGGGATCTCGTCCGGCCAAATCGCCGAGGCATTCCTGGTCACCGCCATCGCCGCGCTATACCTGCTGGGCATCGGCAATTTAAGTTCGGTGAATTACCCGCGCCACATGAACGCGCAGAGGGTCTCGGCAGGCGGCGGCAGTGGACGCGCCCAAGGCGTGCTGTTTCTCCTCTATCCGGTCGCGCTGCTGCCGGTCTTTCTCGCCTACCTGGCGCGCTACGCCTTTGACAATCAGGCTGTCTTCTACGCAGTCCTGGCGTGCGCCGCGGCGCTGGGCGTGGCGATTTACTGGATGGCGATGGAGTCGGCGGTGTCGGCCGCGCGCAACCGCCGCGAAAGCATTCTGGCAGAGCTGTCGCGCGGCGAAGGACCGATGGTGGCCGAGTGAGCCCGTAGTGGGGCGGGCAATTTTGCCCCGGGGTCCCCTCTGGGGGCGGCTTTCAGCCGGCTTCTGGCCGCCCTCCAATTTCGATAACTTGCGGTGGGTTTGCGACCCGGCCTCAAGGCATCGGCGTTATCTTCAGATTGGCGAAGTAGGCATCGGTGCCCGGCCCCACCCAAAGCGCGATAGCGCCGGTGGCGTCTCCCAGTTTGAGATCCTTGACGATAAGGCACGGCTGCGCCGCTTCGTGAACGTAAAGCTCGGCGCGGGTGCCCTTAACGACGATCTTGTATCTGGTCCAGGCGCCGGCTTCGAGATCGACGTACGACTCGTAGACGCCCGGCGACTCTTTGCGCAGGCGGTCCCACGGCCACTCGGGTTCGGAGGCGTACTGCGTTGAATGGTTGCGCCGCGCCATGTCGTCGGCTCGGCCGTTGGTGGGCCGCAGGTAGATGCACTCGTACTTCGATCCGCCGCCCTGAACGCGAAAGGCGATGCCGATAAAGCCACGGGCGCCAGTGAGCGCGCCCTCCGAGGGTTTCCCAGCGAGCTGCACCTCGATGGCGCCATCCTTGAATGAGGAGCCTTTTATCAGCGCGAGACCACCGCCACCCTCGCGGTCGGTCAAGCGAGTCGCTTCCTTACCTTGATAGGTCACCACCGTCGCGTCCAGTTTCCGGGCGTCAAGATTTGCGAGCGGGATGGCTTGGGCCCATGCCGCTATCGAGGGCAGCAGGATATAGAGTATCGATCTCATGTTCTTGCGCTCCTCCCTTCACTCGCAGCGTAGCGCAATAACCGGATCCACCGCCGTCGCCCGCCGCGCGGGCACATAGCACGCCGCCAGCGCAATCGTTCCCAGCACCAGCGCCACGGCCGCCAGCGTAGCCGGATCCGCCGGGCGGACGCCATACAGCAACCCCGCCATCAATTGCGTGAGCCCCCACGCCGCCATCAGGCCCCCGGCGATTCCGATCGCGGCCAGTCGCATGCCTTGGCGCAGAACGATTCCGACGATCTCCCCGCGCGAGGCTCCCAAAGCCGCGCGGATGCCGAGTTCATGCGTACGCCGGGTCACGGCGTAGGACATGACGCCGTAGATTCCGACCGCGGCCAGCAGCAGGGCGGTGGCCGCGAAGATGATCAGCACCAGCATGGTGAAGCGGCGCTCGGCGACCGATCCCGAAATGGTCTGCTCCATCGTGCGGACCGCGTAGATGGGCTGATCCTGGGTAGGACCGGCGACCTGCGCGCGCACGGCGGAGACCATGCTCATCGGTTCGGGTCGGGTGCGCAGCATGAGCGTCAGTCCGGCCACCCCTTGGAACATGAACTTGTCGGGCACTTGCCAGACGGGGAAGTAAATCTGGTCTCGTATTTTGTTGGTATCGTCGGAATCCAGGCCCCATTGCTTGACGTGCCCTACTACGCCAACGATCCGGACGGCACCCATCGCCATCAGGCTGATCTGCTGGCCGATGGGATCCTGGCCTGGAAAGACGTGCTTCGCCAGCACCTCGTCGATCGCCACCACCGGAGGCGAAGCCATGTTGTCCCGGTCCGTGAAAAATCGTCCGCGCCGCACCGGGATTTGCATCACGCTGGGGTAATCGGGAGTGACGACAGAGAACACCGCCGACGTCATCCGGTCTTGAGGAGGCTGCGGTCCGGCACCCGGCCAGAAGGCATTCTCGCTATCGCTATCGCCCAGAGGAACCAGCGACGTGATGGCCGCCGACTGGACCCCTGGAATCGCCGACACACGCCCGAGCAATTGCTGGTACGCGAGGCGGATAGCCGGCGGGCTGGCCATCACTGTGGGCGACAGGGCCACCTGCGTCGTCAGGACATTGCGCGTATTGAACCCGGGATCCACGCGCAAGAGCCGCCAGACGCTCTGCATCATCAGTCCCGCGCCCGCGAGCAAGATCACCGCCAGGCCGATTTCCACGGCCACGAAAACGCCCTCCACGCGATGACGTCCGCCTCCCGCGCCGCGCGCGCCTTCCTTCAGGGATTCCTGCGGGTTCGCATTCGCGCCGAGGAAGGCCGGGGCCAGGCCGAACAGGATGCCGGTGATCACGGAGACCGCCAGCGTGAACACCAGAACGTACGGGTCGATGCCCACCTCTCCGGAACGCGGCAGGCTGCCGGGCGCGGCGGCCAGGGCCGCGCTGGTCCCCCATCGGGCCAGCAGCAAACCGATCGCGGCGCCGCCCAGAGACAGCAGCACGCTTTCCGTCAGAAGCTGGCGCACGATGCGCCCGCGTTCGGCGCCCAGCGCGACGCGAATAGCGAACTCCCGCTTGCGGGCCGTGGAGCGCGCCAGCAGCAGATTGGCCACGTTAGCGCAAGCGACGATCAGCACCAACCCGACCGCGCCGGCCAGCAGCAGCAGCGTGGGTTGGATGCTCCCCACAATGTCGTCCTTCATGGAAACGACCCTCCCCCCAGCCCCCGCATTGGTCTTCGGGTACAGGCGGGCCAGACCGTTGCAGATGGATGTAATCTCCGCCTGCGCCGCTTCGATCGTCACGCCCGGTTTGAGGCGCCCAATGACCGCGATTCCCGGGCGCGACTCCCGCGTGCGCAGCTCGGCCGATCGATACTGCTCGATCGGAACATAAACCTGAGCGCCCCCGCGGAAACGAAGGTCACGGGGCAACACGCCGACCACCACGCAGCTCATGGCGTTGAGGGTTAGCGCCTTGCCGAGGACGTTGGGGTCGGCTCCCAGCCGCACTTTCCAGAACTCGTAGGTGGGCATGGCCGTGCATCCTGCGCCTTGGCTGTCTTCCTCAGGCAGGAAGCTGCGGCCCATGAACGGCGTGACGCCAAGCGTGGGCAAGAGGCTGGCCGAGACGTACTCGCCCGCGAGGCGCTCGGGCTCGCCCCGTCCGGTGAAATTGAAGTCGTCGCCGCGGACGGCGCCCATGCCGGTGAAGGACCGGCTTGCGCCGCGCCAATCAAGGTAGTTCGGGTACGCGACAGAAGCTTCGGGGAACTCCTTGGTCGTTTCGTAAATCATCGTCAGCCGGCCGGGGTCGGGATAAGCCAGCGGCCGCAGGAGCACGCCGTTGATTACGCTGAAAATGGCCGTATTCGCGCCGATGCCCAGCGCCAGCGCCAGCATCGCGACCGCAGTGAATCCGGGGTTCTTCCGCAGCGTGCGGAACCCGTAGCGCAGGTCCTGCCCGAGGCTGGCGAAGAACGTGCCGCGCCCTTTACTTCCCGCGCCCAAGACCACCGGCTCCGGCGCGTTCAGCCGCTCGACAGCGCGCAGTTCTCGGGCCAGCAACTCGTGGCCGCCGATCTCTTCGAGCGCCATGCGGCGCGCTTCCGCCTCCGTGGCCCCGCCGCTTTGAAGCTCCCGGTACCGATCCTCGGCGTGCTGGGCCAATTCCTCGACAATTTCCGCCTCGCGCGCGGGAGCCAGTTTCAACCCCGCCAGTTGCGTGCGAATCGATTCGTTCCAATCAGGCATTTTCGACTCCGGTGATGCGGCCGATGGCTTCGACGAACGTCTGCCAGCCCTGCCGCTGGGAAGCCAGAACTTTCCGTCCCGGCGCCGTCAACTTGTAATAGCGCCGCCGGCGCTGGCCGCTCTTCTCCACCCATCGGCCTTGAATCCAGCCGCGTTTCTCCAGGCGGTACAGCAGCGGGTAGAGCGACGCCGCGTGAAAGCGCAGCGCGCCTTCGGACCGCTGTTCGATCAGCTTGCCGATTTCGTAACCGTGGCGGGGCACCGTCTCCACCAGCGAGAGCAGCAGCAGTTCGGCGCTGCCCTTTTTCCATTCGCGGTCAATAGATCGTTCTTCCATATGTGGCGTTACCACATATTAGCACGGATTCGTGGGGCGGGACTCCAGTCCTGCGGCCGACGTCCACGTCGGCCTGCCCCGCCCCTTTCGTACTAGTACCCACCCTGCCAATGAAACGTTTTGCCAACGCCCGTCACTATACAACTTAGAGCGTGAACGGCGTGCCCTAACTGCTGCCTGTCACCCACCCCCTAGCCGCCCGAACGATGTTCCTGCCGGATCTTCTCAGAAACCCGTTCACGCTCTGAAACAACCCGCAAGTGACATACAATGACCAGTAGAAAACATGCTTACGCAGCTTCAGGGCAAAGCGGGACTTCTCCGTCAACTTGGGTTTGTCAGCGCTACGGCCCTGGTGGTCTCCAACATGGTGGGGATGGGCATCTTCACCACCACGGGCATCATGGCGGCGGACTTGGGCAGCGCCAAGCTCATCCTGGCGGTGTGGCTGGCGGGCGCTCTGTTCGCCCTGGCCGGCGCCCTCAGCTATTCTGAACTGGGCATCAACTTCCCCAGCTCCGGCGGCGAATATGTGTACCTCACCCGCGCCTTCGGTCCCGCCTGGGGGTTCATGACCGGATGGGTCTCCTTCTTCGCCGGCTTCTCCGCGCCCATCGCGGCGGCCGCTTTGGCCTTCTCCAACTATTTGGGATATTTCTTTCCGTCGCTCAAACAGGGGCACGCGCGCTTCGTCCTCGGCTCGGGGCCGTTCTCGATTCATCTGGGCGGAGAACAGGCGCTCGCTTGCCTGCTGATTGCGGGCTTCAGCGTGCTGAATTGCCTGGGAGTGCGGCGCACGGCCAGGGTCCAGAACGCGCTCACCGCCGCCAAGCTGGCGGTGATCGTTGGTTTTATCGCCCTGGGATTCCTCAGCGGATCGGGAAGCTGGCGGCACTTCTCCGAGCCGGCCGTGCGCACCGCGCACACCACGTTGACGGAGCAGTTTGTAATTAGCCTGCTGTGGGTGATGGTGGCCTACAGCGGCTGGAACGCCGCGACCTACGTGGCGGAAGAATTAAAACGCCCCGAACGGACCCTGCCCGCCGCGCTGGCGGCCGGCACGGCGCTGGTAACCGCGCTCTTCATCGGCCTGAACCTGATCTTCATTTACTCCACGCCGCTCGAATCTATGAAGGGGGTGATGGCGATCGGCTCGCTGGCGGCCTCCAACTTGTTCGGCCCGCAGGTCGCGGGAACCTTCTCCGCGCTGATGGCCCTCTCGCTCATGGCCACGGTGAACGCCGAGGTGACCATCGGGCCGCGGGTTTACTACGCCATGGCCAAGAACAAGGCCTTCTTCAAGGCGGCCGCCACGGTGCATCCGGAGTGGCACACGCCCGTGAACGCGATCGTGAGCCAGGGTCTGTGCGCCATGCTGATGACCCTGACGCCCTTTACCCAGCTCGTGTACTACATCGGCTTCAGCCTGACTTTTTTCTCAGTGCTGTCGGTGGCGTCGTTGTTCATCTTCCGGCGCCGGCCAGGCTGGCAGAAGCTCCGTCCGGTGAGCTTCTGTTTCCCGGCGATTCCGCTGGCCTACATCCTGGTGGGCGCCTGCATGATCGCCTACGGCATCGTGTGGCAGCCGGTGGCGTCGGTCACCGCGCTGGCGACGATTGGCGCGGGGGCGGCGGTGTATCATGTGTGGCTGCGCCCGCGGGCGGGGTGAAGAGAGTTGGTCGCGCTGCATTTTGCAGCCATATGCATTCTGTGTCACAATGGGTGCGAGAGCATGCCACTCATTCAAGTCAGAGACGTTCCGGACCACATCTACCGACTGCTAGCTGACCAGGCGGAACAGGAGCGCCGCAGCCTCGCCCAACAGGTTGTCGCGGTGCTGGCGCGCGGGCTCCGGGTTGAGATCGATCCGAGGGCGCGCCGTCGGGCATTGCTCGCGTCCATTCGGTCCAATCCTCCAGCTCGCGGGCTCAAGCCAAGCGATCCTGCTAAGCTCATTCGCGAGGACCGGCGCCGGTGAGAGCGGTCCTGGATGCCAGCGCGGCTATCGAGATCGTCGTTGAACGCACTCAGGCCGCCCGGTTAGGCGGCATCCTGGAGGAAGCCGATCTGGTGTTGGCGCCCGACTTGTTCGTCCCCGAGGTCGTCAACGTAATGTGGAAGTATCACCAATTTGAGCAGTGGGGTCTGGCAGTGTGCGACCGCGCGCTCGAATCCGCTCTCAGCATGGTGGACATCCTGGTTCCGTCCAAAGAGCTGTACGGCGAGGCATTCCTGCTGGCGCGGACCACACGCCGGCCCGCTTATGACATGTTCTACGTAGCGCTGGCGCGCCGCGAGGACGCCACTCTCCTCACCACCGACGCGCGGCTGCGAAAAGAGGCGGAGCGCCAGGGTATCCGTGTGGCTTGAACTGGGTCCCCGGGCCGCCGCGAGCCCGACCTCAGCAAGGTTCACGCCCCGTCATCATAGGCCATGACGACCCGTTTCCCGACAGCTTCGAGCGCGGCCTGAATCTTCTCCGGCCTCGTGTCGTGGTTGGGGTCCAGCATGCGCCGCACGACGGTCTCTCGCACTTTGAGACGGCGGGCCAGCTCCGACTGGCTGATGCCAAGGTCACGAATCGCCCAGTAGAGAGCGAGTTTGGCCACGATCCACAGCGGGACGGGTACCAGCTTCTGCCCGCGTTTCAGACGGGACGGTTTGGGTACGTTTCGCTTGCCGGCCATTGCGAACGCGATGCTGCTACCAAAACAGTCGATAGCCTCCTCCATCGCTTCGCTCACATCCGCCCCGTCTGTATGGGCAGTCGGAAAGTCGGGAAAGCCGACGAGCGAGCGTCCATCTTCATCGCGGCTGAAAACCGCGGGGTAAGCGAAAGTGAACATCGAGTCTCCTTCCTTACAAGTCGCGCGGTTCAATCCTCAGGTCGCGGCACATCGACCGAAGCAGCCCGGCGCCCAACTCCTTCAACGGGTCCTTCAGGATAGTCGAATCCGATGCGCTATCCGCTGCAACTTCCAAAGGAACTCGCTTCCCTTCGCGATTTGAGTATCGCACAGATCTGTGCGAAGGCGGGTCCTGGAGGACCCGCGCAGGACTAGAGTCCCGCCCCACTCAGCGATGCGCCGCAGTACACACAGTGCGTCCAGCCCGGCTCCACGCCGCGCCGGCACTGCGGGCAGGCCTGCGACAGAGATCCGCCGCACTTAGGACAAAACGCGAAGCCCGTCCGCACTTGCACGCCGCAATGCGTGCAATTCAGCAGCAACGGGTCGCGCAACACGAAGTACAGGATGATCCCGATGGCGTTTGGGATCAGGGCCGCCAGCCATGTCCACATCACGTACCGCATGCCGCGCCGCTTCGCATCGGCGTAGACGTAGCCGACCAGCGAAGCAAGGAAGAACAGCGGCAGGCCCGGCAGGATGGAGATCGCCAGCTTACCCGCCAGCGGCCAGTTTCTAAGCTGCGGATCGTGCCCGATGGGCACCAAGAACATCAACAGGAAAAACGCCAGCCAGACGCACACGCCGACGGCGAATGCCGGACGGGGCACCAATTCCACTTCATCTTGAAAGCGACTCATAAAGCCCTCCTCAATTCGCGGCGGCGTCTTCCCAGGGCGATGGCCGCCACCGCCGCGGTCAGCCACACCAAAACAGTCGAGCCCGCCGACCAGGTTCCGAAACGGACCAGATTGGCGCCCATCACGACCAGTTCGCCACCGGTCACGATGCGTGCCACAAACCAGAACGTCAGTCCCACGGTCCAGGCAAACAGCGCCAGCGCACCCAACATCAACTCGTCCCACCGCCGGTCGGCTGCCGCGGCGTGCTCCTGTACCAGGCGCGTCCGCGTCCGCTCCATCAACTGCGCGGGGATCGGCGGCTGGGGGAGTTGCCGCAGGCCCTGCGAATAGCCGCCCCAGATTTCCAGTTCGCGCCGGCACCCCGCGCATTCGCGGGCATGCTCCTGCAGGCGGCGCTGCTCCTGGACATCCAGCGCTCCGGCGGCCGCCAGCGCCAACATTCGGGCGACGTCATGATGGGATTCGTGCTCGCTCATGCTCTCCGTCCTCCTGGAAGCCGCGCCCCCATGGCTGCACGCAGCCCTTCCAGCGCGCGCCGCAGCCGGCTTTTCACCGTCGAAAGCGGGACGCCGGCCACCTCCGCGATCTCTTCCAGCTTCATATCTTCTTCAAAGCGCAATGTCAGCACCTCGCGATGGATGGCGGGCAATTCGTGCATGCAAGCCGCCAGCATCGCGCCGCGCTCGAAATCCAGCAGCCGCTCCAAAGCATCCGGCTCGCCGGTACTCAGGCGCTCGATCGGCGCTTCGCCGGAATCGCCCGCGTCACCTGCATCACCTGCATCACCTGCATGATTGAGGCTTTCGCCGCGCTTGCCGCGCCACGAATCGACAGCCAGGTTGTGGGCCACCGAAAACAGCCACGACTCAAAATTGCGCCGCGCATCGTACCGGCCAATCTTTTCCATCACCCGCAGCCACGTTTGCTGGAACAGGTCGTCGGCCGCCGCCGGCTCCCGCACCAACCGCAGCAAATAGCGGTACAGCCTGTGCTGGTAGCGCGAAATCATCGCCGTCAATGCATCGGGATCCCCCCGCCGCATATGGGCGATGGCATCTTGCGCGCCGCTAAATGCCTCCGGATTCATGGCCGCCGCGAGGATCATACCACTATCCGGTATACGGATGGTTCCCGCAAAAAGACCCATCCGGCATATACTGGTGAGGGACTGCGCTCAATGGCACTGGAAATCAATCAAAAAGAGGTCGCGCCCGCGACCGTGGTAATCTCGCTCGAAGGCAGCGTGATGCGCGGGCCGGAGGGCGAGCGGATCGAGGTGGTGCTGAACGGCGCGCTGGAGCAAGGTCTGCGCCGCATCGTCTTCGACCTGACCGGAGTGAAGCGCATCGACAGCACCGGCATCGGCCGTTTCATCTACTGCCTCAACAAGGTGCAGGAGAGCGGCGGCAAACTGTGGATGGCGGGCGCACAGGGCTACGTGCGCGATTGTTTCCGCGTCACCCGCCTGGATACCGTCTTCCAGTTCTGCCTGACGGTGGACGACGCCCTAGCCGCGAATCAACGGGGGTGAGGATAGGTCTGGCGTCGTTGCGCCGTCGGGGCGGAGATCGGCGCGGAAAAGGCTGAATGAAAATCACAGCTTCCTGCAGAACGACACGATGCCAAAGAACAGCGCGATGCCCGCCCCAATCAGAAACCGGCCGAACGTAAAATCAAACGTATTCGCGGTGTTCGATAATATTGCCACCGTGGAAGCCGCACGCGCCCATCCCGAGAACTACAAAGCTAACAATGCTCCAGATAAGCCAGCGCCCTGTTTTTCCCACGCCCTTCTTTAGAGCCCATCGTCAGCATCGTCCATGCGCCACCTCTCAGGCAGCATGCCCCGATGCAGGATGCGCGAAATCAGAATCCCTTCGCCATCCTCCCGGTAGAACACGACGTGTCGCCCGCGCTGCATCCGGCGCAGACCCTGGCGAATAGGATCGCATGCCCGGCCTAACAGGGGATTGTCGGCGAGCATCTGGCAAAACGCCTCAAGGTCGTCGATGTAACGGATGGCCTGTTCTTCGCCCCAAGTGCGAAGGGTATATTGAGCGATGCTGAGCAGGTCGGCCTCTGCCCGGCGGGAGTGACGAAACGCGGCCACCGGCTAGCGTCCCGTTGTGGGGAGGTTCAACGTTTTCCGCACACGGTCAAAGACGTCGCCCTCTGCAATCCCGCTAGCATCGCCCTCATCAATGGCGCTACCGAGCGCCGCAAGTTTCGCCTCATACTGCCGCTCCTCGCGTTCCAGTGTACGAAGCGCGGCGCGCACCACTTCGCTGGCGTTTTCGTAGCGTCCAGTCTCGACCTTCTCCAGCACGAAGCGGTCCAGTTCTTCGGTCAAATTCACATTTCGCGTTGGCATGGCAACCTCCTCCCTGAGGTCCTGACCCTTGAGCCATCATACCGTAAATCCAGCTTTGGTTAGCAAAGATTGCTAACCAAAGGCTGACCGCCGCGCAGGAACCATCGGTCACGCGTTTCGCGCCGCCTCCCGTGACCTGAAAACAAACGCTAACCGCCAATCCGTCCGGCAACTTCGCGACGCCGCCATGATATGCTCAGTCAGGTTCGGACACACTGCGGCGGGTTCCGGTCGCTCCCAGTCGCAGCCGGATGTTACGAAATGTTACACGAAATCGAAATAAAAGCTCTCGCTGTATCCCGCCCAAACGGCAGGCGAATCTCGACAGCTCCAACATGTCAATTACAAAGCGAACCCAATTCGACCCTTTGTTTTCAACAAAACACCAAAATGAAAGCCAAATTCCACAGGGCCGATTGGGTGGATAATGGTGGTTTCATGAGACCCATCGCCCCCCTCGCCGCCATCTCCCTGTTTTTCCTGATGCGCGGCCCGGCCGCCGCCGACGGCCCTTACCAGTATCCTTTCCAGAATCCCGACCTGCCCATCGAGCAGCGGGTGGACAACATCGTCTCCCTGATGACCCTGGACGAAAAGGTCGCCTGCCTGGGCACACGTCCGAACGTGCCGCGGCTGGGCATCCAGGGCACCGGTCACGTGGAGGGCTTGCACGGCCTGGCGCTGGGCGGTCCCGGCGGATGGGGCCGGCCCACGCCGATTCCCACCACGCAATTCGCGCAAGCCATCGGCATGGGCGAAACCTGGGATCCCGACCTGATCCGCAAGGCGGGCGGCGTGGAAGGCAACGAAACGCGCTACATCTATCAGAGCAAGAAGCGCGGCGGCCTGGTGGTGCGCGCGCCCAATGCCGACCTGGGCCGCGACCCGCGCTGGGGCAGGACCGAGGAATGTTTCGGCGAAGACCCGTTCTTCAACGGCACCATGGTGACCGCCATGGTGCGCGGCCTGCAGGGCGACGATCCCAAGTATTGGTTGACCGCCTCCCTGATGAAGCACTTCCTGGCCAACAGCAACGAGAACGGCCGCGGCGGTTCGTCTTCCGACTTCGATGAGCGGCTGCTGCGCGAATATTACTCGGTCCCGTTCCGCATGGGCGTGATCGATGGCGGCTCGCGCGCCTACATGGCCGCCTACAATGCGTGGAATCACATTCCCATGACCGTGAACCCCATCCTCCGGGAGATCACCATGAAAGAATGGGGCGTCGACGGAATCATCTGCACCGATGCCGGCTCGTTGGGCAACATGATCAGGCTGCACAAGTATTACCCCAAATTGAGCGAGGGCGCGGCGGGCGCGGTGAAGGCGGGGATCAATCAGTTCCTCGACCGTTTCCAGGGTCCGGTCAACGATGCGCTCAAAGAAAAACTGTTGACCGAAGCGGAGATCGACGATGTGATCAAAGGCGAATTCCGGGTCATGATCCGGCTGGGGTTGCTGGATCCGCCCGAGCGCGTGGCGTATTCGAAACTGGTAGGCGAAGAGGATGCCTGGAAGACGCCCGGACACCAGGACGTGGCCAAACAGGTGGCTTTGGAGTCGGTCGTGCTGCTGAAAAACGCCGGCGCGTTCCTGCCGCTCGACAAGTCCAAGCTGAAGTCGATCGCGGTGATCGGCCCGCGCGCCAATGAGGTGCTGCTGGATTGGTACAGCGGCACCCCTCCCTACACCATCACTCCGCTCGAAGGCATCAAGCGGTTGGGAGAAGTGCCCGACGCTCAGCGACGGCAAGGAGGCGGTGGACAGGCGGGCCATCAATCTGGAAATGGAAGAACTGGTGAAGCAGGTTTACGCCGCCAATCCCAAGACCGTGATGGTGCTCGTCGCGAGTTTTCCGTTCGCTATTAACTGGAGCCACGAGAACCTGCCGGCCATTCTGCACATGACCCACAACGCACAGGAGATGGGAACGGCTATCGCGGATGTGTTGTTCGGCGATTACAACCCTGGCGGACGCCTGGTGCAGACTTGGCCGAAGTCACTCGACCAGGTGCCCGCCATGATGGACTACGATATCCGGCACGGCCGCACTTACATGTATTTCAAGGGCGATCCGCTGTACCCCTTCGGGTACGGGCTCAGTTATACGACTTACAAGTATTCGAAGTTACGAGTTAGTGCCGGACGCCTGGCCGCGGGTAGCAAAGTCACGGTCAGCGTGGATGTGAAGAACACCGGGACGCGCCAGGGCGATGAAGTGGTCGAGCTATACGTGAGACACATAAAATCCGCCGTGGATCGACCCGCGAAGGAGCTGCGCGGCTTCCGCAGAGTCACGCTGGCGCCAAACGAGACCAAAACCGTAGAAATTCCCTTGGCGGCCGATTCGCTGACCTACTGGAACGTTGCCGGGAAGCGCTGGGCGCTGGAACAGGATGAGATCGAGCTGATGGTGGGCGAGTCCTCCGCCGACGTCAAACTGAGTAAGACGCTGCGCGTAGCGGGTTCGAATTGATCCGGCGCCTGTGCGTCTGCATGCTACTGGCCGCCGCCGCTTTCGCGGACTCCGATGGCACGCTGACCAAAGGCGAAGGCTGGGAGTACATCCGTCTCGGCAATCCGAACGACGTCGCCACCACGACCAGGGGCGGAATCCTGTTCGAAGGCGGCAGCACGGATGTGGACGCCGCCTATCAATGGATGTGTGCGAAGGCCAATGGCGGAGACTTCCTGGTGATCCGCGCCACTGGGACCGCCGCCTACAATTCGTACATCCGGGGACTCTGTCCCGCCCTCAACTCCGCTGCCACGCTCATCGTGCACAGCCGGGCAGGGGCCGAGCAACCCTTTGTCAAGGACACCATCCTGAAGGCCGAGGCGCTCTTCATAGCCGGCGGGGATCAATCGAATTACGTCAAGTACTACGCGGACACGCCCGTTGCCGGCGGAATCAATGCGCTGGCCGCGCGCGGAGTGCCGGTCGGCGGCACCAGCGCCGGGAACGCCGTGCTGGCCCAGTACGGCTATTCGGCCCTGACCGGCTCGGTGACTTCGCAGCAGGCGCTCGCCAATCCTTTCACCCCGCTGATCACCATTGAGAACGGATTTCTCAACGTGTCGCCGCTGCTGCGGGACATGTTCACGGACGATCACTTCGCGGCGCGCGACCGCATGGGCCGGCTGGTCGCGTTTCTAGCGCGTGTGCTTCAGGGCGGCGAATCATCTCAGGTTTCGGCCATTGCGACCGATGAGAAAACGGCGTACCTGATGGAGCCGGACGGGAGCGGCGTTGTGGTTGGGATGGGCGCCGCCTACTTTCTGCGCACAGCGGGGCGGCCGGAAGTCTGCAAGCCTGGGACACCGCTTACGTTCCGCAATGTTTCCGAGTATCGCGTGCGCGCGGGCGGGACGTTTAACATATCCAACTGGATCGGCAAGGGCGGGGAAGCCTACAATATCTCGGCGATAAGTGGGCGGCTGGAATCTACCCAGCCGGGAGGAAGTGTCTACTAGGTATTAGTGGGGCGGGACTCCAGTCCTGCGGCCGACGTCCACGTCGGCCTGCCCCCCACAATCACAGCGACGCCAGTACTTCTTCGGCGTGTCCGGCGGGCTTGACCTTCGAGAAGATCTTTTGAATCTTACCCTGCTCGTCGATCACGAAGGTAGTACGTTCGATCCCCATCACCTTCTTGCCGTACATATTCTTCTCTTTCCACACGCCGTAGGCATCCGCGACCTTCTTGTCCTCATCGCACAGAAGCGTGAAGGGCAGGCCCTGATTCTCCTTGAATCTGGTCTGTGCCGCGGGCGAGTCCTTGGAAATGCCGAGCACCACCACGCCCTTCTTTTCAAATTTCTTGAAGGTGTCGCGAAACTCGCACGCCTCCACCGTGCACCCCGGAGTGCTGGCTCTGGGATAAAAGAACAACACCACCTTCTTGCCGCGCACGCCGTCCAAATCGAACGGTTCGTCCGCATCCGTTTGTAACTGAATCTGGGGAGCCTGATCGCCGTCTTTTAACATAGTTTCTTCCTTAGTAAGTCGTTCACCACTCCGGGGTTAGCCTGCCCGCGGGATGCCTTCATCACCTGCCCGACCAGAAATCCGAGCACTGTCGCCTTGCCACTCCGGTACTGCTCCACTTGCTTGGCATTCTGTTGCAGCACTTGATCGACGATCTGCTCCAGCGCGCCAGTGTCGCTGATCTGTTTCAGTCCTTCTCTTTCGATGATCGCCGGCGCCGCCTCGCCGCTCGCGAACATCTTCACGAAGACCTCTTTGGCGATCTTGCCGGAAATCTCGCCCTTGCGAATCAGGGCCACCAGTTCCCCAAGCCGCTCGGGTGCGACGGGAGAGTCCGCGATCTGCCTGCCTTCGGCGTTCAGCGCTCCCATCAGGTCGCCCATCACCCAATTGGCTGCGGCCTTAGGCTCTCCGGCCACGGCGGCTGCCCTCTCGTAATATTCGGCGATCGCGCGATCGGCCGTCAGCACATCTGCGTCATAAGCGCTGAGCCCGTAGCTCTCCAGAAAGCGAGCGCGTTTACGGGCGGGCAGCTCCGGCATGCGCGACCGGATCTCGTCGAGCCATGCGTCCGCCACGCGCAACGGCGCCAGGTCCGGCTCGGGAAAATAGCGGTAGTCGTGCGCGTGTTCCTTGCTGCGCATGCTGGCGGTCTCGCCCGTATCGGGATTGAACAGCCGCGTCTCCTGCGGGATCGTGCCGCCGCCCTCCAGAATGGCAACCTGCCGCGCGATTTCGTAGTCCAGCGCCAGCTTCAGAAAGCGGAA
>JBEKPZ010000106.1:0-21112 GCA_049520215.1 Bryobacteraceae bacterium
CAACCGCCTGCGTACTTGTCCGCCAACTCGACCAACTCGTCATTTCGCTCGATGTGCGCGGCTTCGGCTTCTCCTACCGGTCGCACATCTGCGAAAAATCCTCCGCGCCCTCTTTTCCCTGACTTTTCAATCACCTGCAAGCCTCACCCCGCCGCAGCCCACCCGGTTCCCATCCTCCCCGATGCTAACCTGAACTCAGAAGAACCCACGCGGCCTCGCCGAGTCGTCGCCGTGTCGCCCCCGTGTCTCCGCGTCCCCGTGTCTCCGCGTCGCCCAATTGGTTTCGTGTGTCCGAAAAAGGTAACTCCATGGCAACAAAGAAACAAATCGCGGCAAATCGCCGCAATGCACGCAAGTGTACGGGTCCAAAAAGCCCGCAAGGCAAGGCCGCGTCCTCCATGAACAACCTGCGCCACGGCCTGCGCGCCCGCACCATCATCCTGCGCGGCGAAAAACAAGAGGATTTTGACGAAATCCACGACGGCCTCCAGGACCAATACCAGCCTCAGAACCCAGCCGAACAGCATCTGGTCGACCAGGCGGCCATCGCGCAATGGAAACTGGTCCGCGCGGAAGCTTACGAAGCCCGTTCCTTCGCCGAAGACTCCTCTATCGAAGCCTGCCAAGCCGTGTTCCGCCAAATGACCCTGGTCACAGGCCGCCTGGAGCGCGCCTTCTTCAAGGCCTATAAGGAATTGGAGCGCATCAAAGCCGCCCGCCAGAAACAACCGCAGCCACCGGACCAATCCAAGGAAGAGCGGGAATCGGACAAGCACCCCGCCATCAATCTTTACTGGATTAACCCCGAGACCGGCGAGAGGACCCTCGCCGCCCAGACGCCAAAAGCCATAGAGATCACCGAAAGGCTACAGCGCAACGACCCACCCAGCTAACGGAAGGCTGTGGGGCAGGTTGGCAACCTGCAGGCCGATTGTCAATCGGCCTCTCGCGCGCGAAGAAACTGATGGATTCGAGTACAGGGAAGCGCGTTATCATTGCTGGGAGCGAAGACCGCGAAAGGAGAACGACAGATGGCAGAGGAACCGGGTAGTTTTCCCGCCACACGACGGGCGTTCATGGGAGCGGCCGCGCTGACAGCGGCATCGTACAAGCGGGTGCTGGGCGCCAACGACCGCATCGGCGTCGGTTTTATCGGATTTGGCCTGATCGGCAAGCAGCACGTCTCGGATTTCAAGAAGCTTACCAATGAGGTCGATCTGGTGGGCCTGTGCGACGTCTATCAGCCCCGCCTTCGCGAGGGACTGGAGTTCATGGGGAATCCCAATGCGAAAGGCTACGGCGATTTCCGGAAGATGCTCGAGAACAAGGACATCCAGGGAGTCGTGGTGGCCACGCCGGACCATTGGCACGCGCTGCTCACCATCATGGCTTGCGCGGCGGGCAAGGATGTCTACGTCGAGAAGCCCATGACCGTCTGTATCGACGAAGGCAAATGGATGATCCAGGCCGCCCGCAAATACAACCGCATTGTCGTGGTAGGAACGCAGCGGCGGCACGGCAGTGGCGTTGCGCAAGCCAAGAAAGTGGTCGAAAGCGGCGTTCTCGGCAAAATTCACTCCGTTCGCATCGCATCGTATCGCAATATTTATCCGGGGTTCGGCAAAACTCCCGTGGAGAACCCGCCAGCCGAGATGGACTATGACATGTGGCTGGGCCCTGCTCCCAAGAAGCCCTACACGAAGCACCGCGCCCTCTACCACTTCCGCTGGTTCTGGGACTATTCGGGCGGGCAGATGACCAATCTCGGCGCTCACACCATCGACCAGGTGCTGTGGCTGATGCATGCGAAGGGCCCCAGCATGGTGATGTCCACGGGCGGCCGCTACGCCCTGGAAGACGACGGGGAAACGCCGGACCTGCAGGATGCCCTGTGGGTTTTCCCCGGCTTCACCGTGAATTATGCCATCCGTGAGGCGAACGCCTTGCACGGCGATCCCGCGGCGCGCGGCCAGATCTACTGCGGCACGAAGGGGACGCTAACCCTGGCCGGCGGCTATGAGGTGACTCCGGAGTCCAAGATCGACCCGGTCAACGATATTCCGCGCTTTCAGGGTCAGCCCACGGGCGGACCGGTGTACTCCAGCGTGCAGCCCACCCCCTGGATCGAGGCGGCCAAAGGCGGAGTGGCGTCCGATGCCCGCTATGGCACCGGCGGCGAAGACACCATGCTGATGAATGAACGCGACTGGCTGAATTCCATGCGGACTCGCCAGCGCCCCCTTTGCGAGGTAGAAGACGGCCAACGTGTAGCGGCGGTCTGCCACTTGGCCAACATGTCTCTGCGGCTCGGCCGCGCCATCCAATGGGACCCCGAGAAAGAACAGGTGATTGGCGACCAGGAAGCTGCCGCCATGTGCGTCCGGCCGTACCGGGCGCCATGGGACGGTGTGCTGAGAAGCCTGGTTAAGGTATAAGTTATTGAGGCTCGCATAATACCGTGACACAACTTAGCCCTTGTGGGGCGGGCCCTCGGCCTGCGGCGGCCTCTCAGGCCGCCTGCCCCCTTTTCAATAAGTTGTGGTGGGTTTTCGACCGTGCGCGTCCGTCGAGGGCGCTGTTCGCGCGACGGCATCAGCCGCCCCACGAGTTTGAATACGAAAGGAAGCTGCTTATGTCTCAAATCGGATTCATCGGACTGGGCATCATGGGCAAGCCCATGTGCCGGAATCTCCTGAAGGCGGGCCATCGGTTGGTGGTCTACGATATGCTGCCGGGTCCCGTTGCGGAACTGGTGGAAGCGGGTGCGGCGCGCGGCGAGTCGCGCCACGATACGGCCGCCCGGTCGGATGTGATCATCACCATGCTGCCCGATGGACCGGACGTGGAAAGCGCGGTCCTCGGTCCCGGCGGCGTGCTGGAGGGCGCGCGCCAGGGTTCCATCGTGGTGGACATGAGTTCCATCAGCCCCATGGTTTCGCAGAAGGTGGCCGCGGCTTGCGCCGAAAAACAGGTGGAGTTTGTGGACGCGCCGGTGAGCGGTGGTGAGCCGAAGGCCGTCGATGGGACGCTCGCCATCATGGCCGGCGGAAAAGCGGAGATCTTCGAAAAGGTCCTGCCGGTTCTGCAACAGATGGGGTCGAGCGTGACCTTGACCGGTCCGGTGGGCGCCGGCAACGTGACCAAGCTGGCCAATCAGATCATGGTGGCTTGCAACATTGCGGCCATGGGCGAGGCGCTGGTGCTGGCTACGCGCGCGGGCCTCGACCCGGAAGTGGTGTTCAATGCCGTGAAAGGGGGCCTGGCGGGCAGCACCGTCCTGAACGCCAAGGCGCCCATGGTGATCGCGCGCAACTTTAAGCCGGGCTTCCGCATCCGGCTCCATCAGAAAGATCTGCGCAACGCGCTGCTGGCGGGCGAGTCGTTGAAGGTGGGGCTGCCGCTCACCAGCCTGGTGCAACAGATGCTTATGTCCCTGATGAACGAGGGCAAAGGGGATCTCGATCACTCGGCTATCGTGACTTTCATCGAGGGAATGGCCGGCATCGAAGTGAAGAAGGGACAGAAGTGACAGACACTTAGATCTTGTGGGGCGGGGCATTCTGCCCTGGGGTCCCCTCTGGGGACGGCTTTTAGCCGGCCCTGGCCGCCTGAAAAGGCGGCTGCGGCCAAGATTGGCCGCCCCACATAAGTGACACGTTTGTCGCCGGCGATCTCACAAACGCGCTACACTCCCCGTCTTGTTCTACCGATAAGGAGTATGCGCGGACAGGACGGCCGCAACCGGTGGTTATCAAACTAGCGCTTACCTACAGACCAAGGGCTGCGGCCTTCACCGAAGACGGGCCCGTCTATGCGCGGGCCACGCGGTTAACGACGGGCAAGGCGATGGCCCGGCACCGCCTGTGCGGCTCGCCGCAACTGCGCCTGGGGGCGCCAACATGAAACGACACCCCGGACAATTCGAGACTGCCAGGACGGAACGGCCGCTGGGGCCAGCCGATTGTCTCAAGACGCGGTTTTCCGGCAAATGCTCGAAATGCGTCGTGGAAACGCCTCGCCTGCACGTCCCGACCAGGTTGGTACCGGGCAAGTTTTGCGAGAGTTGCTGTCCAGCGTGCCATTCCGGCGGCCCCGTCTAGCGGAAACCGACGGAAATCGGAGGTTCAGGTGATAGAATCTGTTTTCGCACTCGGAGTCCACACTCGTGTCCCCTTGCCGGCCAATCATCGCCCTCCTTCTGTTTGCCGCGGCCGCCGTATCGGCTCGCGGACAGTCGGCCTCGGCCGGCGCGCTGGAAGGGTCCGTAACGGACACATCCGGACGGCAGGTCGCGGAAGCCACGGTCACGCTCCGGAACGCGGCGACGGACGAACGTTACGCGGCCACGGCGGACACCGCCGGCGCATTCCGTTTTTCGCTGCTGCCGCCAGGGCTTTATCAGGTGGAATTGCGGCGCGCGGGCTTCAAAACCGCGCGGCTGGCGCAGTTGACGCTGAATGCCTCGGAAGTTGCGGTGCTTGAAGCGGTGCTCGAACCCGGCGACTCCGGCATCACGGTCGACTGTCAGTGCCACGTGCGCGCCGTAGCGCCGTCCACCGGCACCCTGGTCGATCAGAAGACCATCACCGCGGTGCCGCTCAACACGCGCAACTTCACCCAGGTGCTGTCGATGTCGTCGGGTTCGGTTGCCAGCGTGAACAACGCCGGCACGCTGGGGCGCGGCACGCCCAGCGTCAACGTGAACGGCAACACCACCGCGGGCGGGTACACCGTGGATGGCGCGTACGCCCCCAGCACGGTGCCGAACCCGGACGCCATCTCCCAATTCAAGATCCAGACGTCGCAGAACGATGCCATGTTCGGCGCCATGGTTCCCAACACCAACCTGATGACCAAACGCGGAGAGAACAGCTTCCACGGCGACCTGTGGGAGTTTGTGCGCAACGACATCTTTAACGCCAATGCATTCTTCCGCAACACCGCCGGACAGCCAAAATCCCACCTGAAGCAGAACCAGTTCGGAGTCACCGCCGGCGGTCCGGCGATACGCAACAAGCTGTTCTTCTTCGCTTCCTATCAGGGCACGCGGCAGGTGAACGGGCTGGACCCCACATCCGTCTCAGACCCCATCCTGCCCGCGCTCACCGGCGACCGCTCGGCGGCGGCGCTGGCGGCGCAATTCTGCCCCGGCAACCAGCCCGGCAACTCGAACTACCTGACCTATGCCGGCGGCAAGCAGCTCGACTGCAACAACCAGAACACCGCCACCACCGCGGCGATCAATCCGGTGGCGCTGCGCCTGCTGCAGATGAAGGACAGCGCGGGCCGCTACCTGATTCCTTCTCCGCAGACGATCATCGCAAGCGGACCGAATGCCGGGCTGGGGTTTTCCTCCTACAGCCTGCCTTCCACTTACGACGAGAATCACTACCTGGGCAACGGCGACTACCTGATGTCGCCGCGGAACACGCTCTCGGCGCGCTTGTTCACGGCTACCGTGGACCAGTTGCGCACCTTCGGCTCGCCGGGCGGGTATCCGGGCGCTCCCATCGTTCCGGGCTTTGGAGCGCCGCAGGCGCTGGCGGCCACCGATGTGGCGACCAGTCTGCGGCTGACCACACAGGTGAGCGCCAACACGGTGAACGAGGCGGCGATGACGTTCACGCGCAATCGCACAGACACGCACGCCGTCGGCATGCCGAGCGCCTCCGAAGTGGGAATGACGCCGGTCGATCCGCTTTTCCCGGAACCGCCTGAGATCACCGTGCTGGGCCCCATGGGCTCGTTCCGCCTCTTCGGATCGGACCCCAACGACAACCACTTCGAGACCCGCACCTACTCGTGGGGCGACAATGTTTCGTGGGTCCACGGCAACCAGCGGCTGCGCGGCGGCGGGTTTTTCCTGGACCAGTACAACGGCCGTTCGGACACCGGCGGCGCCCGCGGCAAGATCGTCTTCCAGACTTTCGAGGATTTTCTGGTGGGACTGAGCGCCGCCGGGAATCTGAGCCCCAGCGGCCTGAGCAACATCGAGTCGGTGCAGGCCAACGAGGGCGTGGGCCCTAATGGCGAGGTGCAGTATCGCTACCGCCGCTACTACGGCGCGGGCTTCGTGCAGGACGATATCAAGGTGAGCGCGAGATTCTCGGCCAACCTCGGGCTGCGTTGGGAATACATCGGACCCTCGCTCGACGAATCCGGCACAATCGGCAATGCCTCTCTTGCGCTGCTGAGCCAGGCGGCAATTCCGCCCGCCGGCGGCACCCTTGCCGGCAATACCGTGGCGGCGAATTACAATGCGCAGTTGATCGATCCGTACACCGGCAGCCCGTTCGGGCCGCCGCCGGCCGGCGTGGTGGTGCGCTCGTCGAAGAGCTTCTATGACAACGGCACGCCGCTGGACAAATTCGCGCCGCGCCTGGGTTTCGCCTCACAGCCGTTCGGGTCGAGCGGGCGTCTGGTGGTGGGCGGCGCTTACGGCTGGTTTTACCAGAATCCGCCCTATAGCGCAAACGCCTCCACCGCGCCGCCGTTCACCTCCGTGCCGTTCGCGCAAGGATTCACCAACGCCGACTCGAGCAACAATTTCTCCACCTTCGCCAAGCCGTTTCCCACTACCACGCTCGGTTACGTGCCGCGCACACCCACATCGCAGCTCTCCGACCGCATCGCCGGTCCGGTGTACCAAATCCCGCGGCTCCAGCAGTGGAATCTCACCACCAAGATCCGCCTGGCGGGCGACCTTTCGCTGGATGTGGGCTATGTGGGCTCGCATGGCGACCATTTGCTGCTGTCGCGCGGCCTGAACCAGCCGCTGCTGGCGAGCGCCGCGCAACCGGTGAACTGCGGTTATGACGGGGTAGCGTCGGACTGCATCGTGACCAACACGTCGGCCAACGCGCCGCAGCGCGTTCCCGTGCTCGGCGAGACGCAGACCGCGCTGCTGACCAGCGAGTTCACCGGCACATCCTGGTACCAAAGCATGCAGGCCACCCTGCGCAAACAGATGTCCAAAGGACTGACGCTGCAGGCTGCCTACACGCTCTCGAAGTCCGAGAACGATGTGACCGTGCTGAACGATCAATACGACCTGATGGCGAGCAAGTCGCGCGCCGCATACGACCGCACCGACCGGCTGATCGCTAACTTCGACTACCAACTGCCCATACCCGGCGGCCCCACGCGTCTCGCGCGCGCCTTGACGCAGGGCTGGTCGCTGACCGGCATTGTGCTGCTGCAGAGCGGCCTGCCGATGACGCTCACCGATCCGAATGGCGGGACGGTGTACGGGCGCGCCGCCACCTCGACCATCACCATGTGCCCCGGTGCGACCTATGCGTCGCTCGAAACCAGTGGCAGCGTCTCCGCGCGCCTGAACCAGTGGATTAACCTGTCGGCGATCTGCGCGCCCGTGGTGCTGGGCTCGGACGGCTCGGCGGGCTATGGCAACGCGGGCCAGAGCATTCTGAATGGACCGCGGCAAGTGAACTCCGACTTCTCGCTCGGCAAGCGCTGGCGAGTGGGCGGACTGCGCGAGGGAGCCGAACTCGCCTTCCGCGCGGAATTCTACAACGCCATGAATCACCCGCAGTTCGCCAACCCGGGGACCACGCTGGGGATGGCGACCTTCGGCGTGATCACGCAGACCGCCGTGGCGCCCCGGCTGATTCAATTCGGCCTTAAGTACCTTTTCTGACGCCGATGCCGGATGTCGAAGCAACACGCATGGCGCGGCTTGCCGGCAGATAGCAGCCCACGAGTTCCGACCCCAGCCCCGTGAGTTACGATGAACATGCCATGACCCGAACGGTAGAGATTGGTTGCGTGCTGGCGATGGTGGGCACCTGTTTCGCGCAGAACCAGCAGTATCGGGCAACGCTCGCCGTCGCAGGCGGCGCCAACCTTCCTTCGACGCCGATGTTTACCCCCGCTCCCGCCGGCCAGGATTTGCCTCCCTGCCATATTGTGAACGCTTTCGCCAACGGGGTGGTCATCTACACGGTTGTGGTAGTCATCGATCCGGGTTCCGACGCAATGACACGCCGTTGGGACGATAAATGTGCAGTTAGCATCTGGCTGAAGGGTTACCGGAAGGCCAGCGTAACGTTGTACGACGGTGCGGTGATCGTGCTGAAGCAGATCGGCGATCCCGAAGGCTCCACGGTTTCCGTGACCGCTCTGCATGTCCCCAAGGAGGCCGCGAAAGCCTACGACAAGGGCCTCCGGGCCATGAGCGATGGCAAGCTTTCCGGCGCGCAGAAGCAGTTTGAGCGCGCGGTCACGTTGTATCCGGATTATGCCCAGGCCTGGAGTCAGCTCGGCGAGGTGTTGGAGCAGCAGTCGGAGCCCAAAGAGGCGGCCGAAGCCTGCGAGCACGCGCTGAAGGCCGATCCCAAATACATCCGCCCCTACCTGCAGTTGATCCGGCTCGCGGTTGCCGGGAAAAGGATGGAGGACGCAGTGGCTCTCGGCGAGCGCGCCATGCAACTGGACCCCGTGGAATACCCTGGAATCTACTACTTCTACGCCGTGGCCCACTACGAGTTGAAGCACGCGGACGTGGCCGAGAAGGCCGTCCGCAGGGCCATCGAGCTCGACAAGGACCACGAGTATCCGGGCGCCGAGGCGCTGCTGGGCAAGGTGTTGGCCGATAAGGGCGATTCCCGCGGCGCGATGGACCACTTCACAAAATACCTGCGGCTCGCCCCGAAGGCAGATGATGTGCCCGCCATCCGCCAGCGCATGGCGGAACTGGATCGCGGCGAGGCGCAGCCGAAATGACATCGGGCCAGCCCATCGCGGGAAACCAGACTGGCCTGTCAAGTCCGTCGCCCGCCAATTCGGGGCAGTCATTCGTAGCGCAGTGAGATCATCGGATCCGTCTTTGCCGCGCGGCGGGCCGGGATGTAGCATGCCAGAAGTGCCACTCCCATCAGAATCAGCGATACCGCGGCGAAAGTAACCGTGTCTGTGGGACTCACGCCGTAAAGCAAGCTCGATAGAAGCCGCGTGAGCCGCAGGGCGGCAGCGACGCCGATGGCGAGACCCGCCAGTGCGGGCGCCAGTCCTTTCGCGATGACCATCCGGAGAATCTCTCCCTTGCGCGCGCCGAGCGCCAGGCGAATGCCGATCTCGTGCGTGCGCTGCGCGGCAATGTACGAGATCACGCCGTAGATCCCCACTGACGCGAGCAGCAGCGCCAGGCCGGCAAAGCCGGTCAGCAGGAGCGTGACGAAACGCGGCGCAGCCACCGACTCGGCGAAGTATTGGTCGAGTGTTTCCGTATGATAGATGGGCGCCGTGCGATCGAGCGCCGCGACCTCGCGGCGGGCCGGCGCGATGATGCTGCGCGGATCGTTGGCAGTACGCGCCACGATATAAACCGGGTCCAACCTTACCTGGGCCAAAGGCGCATAGATCTCGGGAGCGGCGGCAGAGCCGGGATCGGATTGCTTCACGTCGCCTGAGACGCCCACGATTTCGCGCATCGGCGGCTCGCCCGCGCCACCGCCGATGCCGGGCCGCACATGCTTCCCGATGGGATTCTGGCTCGGGAAGAAGCGCGCGGCGAACGCGCGGTTCACGATCACCACTGGGGTGGATTTCGAATCGTCACGTTCCGTGAAGTCCCGGCCAGCGGCCAGCGCGATACCGAGCGTGCGAAAGTAGTTGGGCTCGATGGCGTTGAAATCCACCGAAGGGCGCGAAGCCATGGGAGTGGGCTGCCCCTCGGCCTCCACGCTGAGCAAGAAGTTCTCTCCCGTGAGCGGCAGCGACGCCACCGCGCTCGACGACTGCACGCCGGGTAGAAGGCCGATCTGCGCCACGATATCCCGATAGAATGCGGGAATCTGAGCGTCCGCCCTGCCGGCGGGCGAATCCAGTTGAAACGTCAAGACGTGGCTGCGATTGAATCCCGGATCGGCCTGCGTGAGATGCCGGAAACTCTGCAACAACAAGCTGCTGCCGAGCAGCAGTACGACAGCCAGGGCGACTTCGCTCACCACCAGCGTATTACGCACGCGGTTGTGCTCTCTTCCTCCGCTGCCGGCGCCACGGCCGCTCTCGCGGAGCGACGCGGTGAGACTGATTCTGGAGACGCGCAGGGCGGGGGCGAGCCCGAACAGAATGCCCGCCGCTAACGAGATCAGGAAAGCGAAGGCGAGCACGCGGCCATCGAGTCCAATGGCGTCCAGACGCGGCACCTGGGCGGGGATGAGCCGCACGAGCAAGCGGAGAGAGGCAAGCGCCAGCGCCAGCCCCAGGGCGCCGCCCAGCAGCCCCAGGGAGACACTTTCGGTGAACAGTTGGCGAGCGGCACGGAGGCGGCCGGCGCCCAGGGCAGCCCGCACAGCCATCTCTTTGCGCCGCCCGGTGGCGCGCGCCAGCAGAAGGTTTGCCACGTTGACGCAGACGATCAACAGAACGCAGCCGACGGCGCCCAGCAGCACCAGCAGAGGATCGCGGATGGGGCCGATGAGGCTCTGAATTTCGGGCACAATGCGCACCGTGCGCGCCTTGTTGTCCGGATGCTCCCTGTTCAAATTGGCGGCGATGGCGGCCAACTCGGATTGCGCCTGACGGATTTCGACGCCGGGTTTCAGCACGCCGGCGACATCCAGATAATGTGCGCCGCGCTGTGCGGCCACCGCGTTCACGCCGCCGCGTAGGTCGAGCGCGATGGTGGTCCAGAGTTCGACGGGCTCCGCCTGGATCGGGTATTGGAATGCCGGCGGCATGACCCCCACCACGGTGAACATCTGATCCCCGAGGTGAATGCCGCGCCCCAGCACCGCCGGGTCGGAGCCGAACTGCCGCTGCCAGAGGCCGCCACTGAGGATGACCGGGTTGGCGCCGCCTGCCGCGGCGGGGCTATCCTCCGCCGGGAGAAAACTGCGCCCCAGCGCCGGACTCACTCCGAGCATGGAAAACAACTGCGCGGACACGACCGCGCCGGGGATGTGGAGCGGCTCGCGCGGGCCGATCAGCGTGAAGTCATTGGTATGGACGGCGGCCATGCCTTCGAAGACATGATTCCGCGCGCGCAGATCGAGGAAGTCCGGATACGACGCGACGCCGCCGCCAGCGCCGGCGGCGGCAACCACCGAGCGGATGCGCACCAGGCGGGCGGCGTTGGGAAACGGCAGCGGCTTAAAGACGATGGCGTCCACCACGCTGAAAATGGCAGTGGTCGCGCCGATGCCGAGCGCCAGCGTCAGGATGGCGGTGGCGGCAAAGCCCGGATTTCTCTTGAGCACGCGGAGGCCGTAGCGCACGTCCTGCAGCAAGTTATCCATGGAAACTCCCATTCTGATGTCGCGCACGTTTTCCTTGATTTGTTCGACGCTGCCCAACTCGCGGCGGGCCTGCGCAAGGGCCTCGTCGCGGGTCATGCCGGACCGCGTCTTTTCTTCCGCCAGGAGGTCGAGATAGCTGTGGATCTCCCGGTCGAGATCGTGGTCCGCACGCTGCTTGCGCAGGATGTTGCGGCAGAGATTTTTCAGGCGGCGGAAGGGCACAGGTTTCCTAGGTGGCGCGCAGGGCGCTGGCCATGGCAAGCGAGATGCGCTCCCACTGGGCGGTTTCGGCATCCAGTTGGCGCCGGCCCAGTCTGGTCAGCTTGTAGAATTTGGCGCGCCGGTTGGTTTCCGCTTCGCCCCAGGAGGCGCTCAGCCAGCCGGCCTCCTCCATGCGATGCAGGGCCGGGAAGAGCGAGCCGGGTTTGACCTCGAAGGCGCCGTTGGTAATCTGGGCGATACGGCGCGAGATTCCCATGCCATGCAGCTCTTCGAGGGCCAGGGCCTTGAGGATCAGGAGGTCGAGCGTGCCTTGCAGGAGGTCTGTGCGTGGGGCGGACATAGGGCTGCTATAGAGACTCTATAGGAAAAATAGCAGAACTCTTATAGAGTGTCAATAGGAGGGGCTGTTAAATCAGCGTTCATGGCAGCCATTCCGGGTCCGCTCTTTGGCGAGTTCCGCCCGCCAGCGCGCGCCAACCGCTCCCGGTTCATCGACGACGCGCGCAAAGAACCGAACGCGGTTCTTAACATGACACAGTCAGACCACGCGCAGGACTGCCACGGTGGCGTCATCGGTCTGGCAGCCGCGTGAGAAGTCGTCCATGGAGTTGAAGAGCCACCTAACCAAGTCTTGAGCGGCTTCTGGGCGCTGCCGTGCCCAAGCGGCGGCCGCTCTCAAGAGGCCCTGCACGCCCCACTCGTCGCCCTCGGGATTCGTCGCTTCCACGACTCCATCCGTGTAGGCGATGACCAGATCGCCAGGATTCAGCCGAAGGCCGCTCTCCTCATAGTCCGAATCGGGGAACATTCCAACAGGGGCTCCGCTCGGTTCAAGCCAGTGGACCGAGCCGTCATGGCGAAGAACAACCGGCGGATTATGTCCGGCGTTGACGTACCGCAGCGTCCGCGCCGCCCTGTCGAAGAGGCCGTAGAACAGCGTCGCATAGCGGTCCGCAGACGATGAATTGTACGCCTGGACGTTCACGATCCGGAGTAATGCGGCCAAGTCATTTGCCGTGAACAACGCGGCGGTCCGAAGCGAAGACTGGACACTGGCCATCATGAGAGCCGCGGCGAGACCCTTGCCGGAGGCATCGCCAACGACCAACGCCAGGCGGTCATTGCTGAGGGTAATGAAATCGTAGCAATCGCCGCCGAGGGCCCGAACCTGGCGGCACCGCCCGCCGCGGTCCAGGGCGCAGGCGTTCCGGCCGTAACCCTGCATAAACCGCTGCTGCACCTGGCAGGCAAGCACCCAATCCTGGCTTACGTCAACCACCACATCTTCGGCCGTCATTTTCCCAACCTCCACCCGTAGGTCGGTTCGGGACGCGCGAAATCGACAGGGTGGGGCCGATTTGCGGTTTGAAAAAATACTTTCCGAGGGATGTAGAGAACGCCGCTGCGGTTCCGACTAGGATATGAAAGGAGTAGATGAAATGAAATACATTTTGTTGATGTCGGGCACGAAAGCGGGCGTTGACGGGTATCACGCCTGGGCGGCAAAGGATGTTGAGGCGCATTTTGCGGTCCTCAGGACCATTACGAAAGAACTGACCGAGTCCGGGGAGTTCGTGGCGACGCAGGGCCTGGCCGATCCGGTTGAGGCCAGGGTTGTGCGCGGGGAGAGAAACGGGCTGCCGGTCACGGACGGCATCTTCCCCGAGTCGAAGGAGTTTCTGCTGGGCTACTGGATCGTGGACGCAGCTACCGCGGAACGCGCTCGCGCCATCGCGGGACGGATTTCGGCAGCGCCCGGGCCCGGAGGAATCCCCACCAACATGCCGATTGAGGTGCGGCGGTTCGCCGGTCCCACAGGAGAGCGAGAATGAAATACATTCTGATGATGAACACGATGAGGGCAGAGCAAGGGGTCCCCAACTGGCCGAGGGGAGACTTGCGGGCGCACATCGCCTTCATGAAGAAGCTGAACCAGGACCTTCACGAGTCCGGCGAACTGGTCTCCGCGGAGGGGCTGTCATTTCCCGATCAGGCCAAGCTGGTGCGGGCCAGCAAGGATGGCACTCCCATTACGGACGGCGTGTTCCCCGAATCCAAGGAGTTTCTTGCCGGCTTTTGGATCGTCGACGTAGAGACGCCGGAGCGGGCATACGCGATCGCAGCCCAAGCTTCGGCGGCGCCGGGACCTGGCGGAGCGCCGCTGAACATGCCGATTGAAGTACGCCAGGTGATGAGCGGGCCGCCGCGGGAAATGATGTAGCGAGAGCGGCGATGACAAAGCCATGGGGCACCACTTCCGAGCGCCTGCTGCGGGAACTTGCGCCGCAGGCGCTCGGCGTGGTGGCCCGGCGTTTTCGCGACTTCGCGTCGGCCGAGGACGCCGTGCAGGAAGCCCTGTTAGCGGCGTTCACGCAATGGCCGCTGGAGGGCGTTCCCGAGAATCCGCGCGGCTGGTTGATACAGGTCGCATCCCGCCGCATGACCGACCAAGTGCGCAGCGAGATTGCCCGCCGTCAGAGGGAAACCGCGGCCGCGAGGGATGTCGAGACCGTGGCGGCGGCCGGCGACATGGAGCGCGACGTGGACATGGACCCGGACGACACGCTGATACTGCTGTTTCTGTGCTGCCACCCCGCGCTCACTTCGTCCTCTGCGATCGCCCTGACGCTGCGGGCCGTGGGCGGCTTGACGACGGCGGAGATTGCCAACGCATTCCTGGTTCCGGAGGCCACCATGGCGCAGCGGATCAGCCGCGCGAAGCAAAGCATCAAAGCTTCGGGCGTGCCGTTCCGTTTGCTTTCCTGGCAGGAGCGCGCCGAACGGCTGCCAGCGGTTCTGCATGCGCTCTACCTGATCTTCAATGAAGGATACTCGAGCAGCGGCGGGCCGCGCTTGCAGCGACTCGATTTGGCGCGTGAGGCGATCCGGTTGACTCGCGGCGCGAAAGCGCTGCTTCCCGGCGATGCGGAAGTTGCCGGCCTGCTGGCGCTCATGTTGTTGACCGACGCTCGCCGCGCGGCGCGGACCGGACCTGACGAGGAATTGATCCCGCTGAACAAACAGGACCGAACTCTGTGGGACCGGGCCGAGATCTCCGAAGGAATCGAGCTCTTGACCGCGGCGCTATCGAAAGGATCGGTGGGCTTGTACCAGCTACAAGCGGCGGTGGCCGCGATTCATGACGAAGCGTCGCGAGCGGAAGACACGGACTGGCCGCAGATCCTGGCGCTGTACGAGTTGCTGAAACGTGTGTCTCCCAGCTCCATGGCGACGCTCAACCATGCCATTGCAGCCGCAATGGTACACGGCCCAGCGAGAGGGCTCGAACTGCTCAAGACGCTCGATAGCGACGCACGCTTCTCAGCGCATCATCGTCTTGAAGCGGTTCGCGCACACTTGCTCGAAATGCTTGGCGATCGTGAAAACGCCATCAAGCATTACCGGACGGCGGCCGGCCGGACGATGAGCATTCCGGAACGGAATTATCTGATGACCCAAGCGGCTCGGCTTGAGGAGTGCCCGAGAGGCCCAGATGAAAAGACGACCGTTCCCTGATCGGGAGCACGACAGAAGGCGTTCCAGGTGCGGCGTTCTGGCATCTCGCGGCGCAAGTTCGACGAATAGCCGTCGTTAGAGAGGTGTTCGCGGTTAATGGGCCAAGGTGCCAGAGATTGTGGCGAACCCCTCCGTGCCGACATCGATGAGACAGATCTCCCGGTCGTAATTACTGAGCAGGGCGAGCATATGAATCCATTGAACCTGACCTGAAAATAGCGAGGGGCTCGTAGATGCGGTAGCCACCGCTACAATAAAGAACTTTTGCGGCCATGGCGACATTTCCTGAACATAGATGACCAAGCAGAATCAGCATTTTGCGAAAAAGCCCGGCTTAACGCAGTAATCGCAGTAACGAGCCGGTCGCTGTTTTAGGCCCCTAGTCACCATCCTGAAAGACCCTCGCCCAGAGGATTGGTCGGACCTCTCCGGCAATCTCGCGAGGTGATTCCTTGAACAGTGGAAGTGCCATCTTTCCGGAGCCGAAACCAGAACCGTACCAGCAAACCATGGATTCTGCCGCAGCCGTCTTGCGGCGGCTACCTAGCGAGATCGTCACATCCAAGCTAAAACTCCGTCAAGCCGAGGCCGTTGAGTGCGTCCGCTTGAAGCGAGATTCCGCCAACCAGTGTCTCGGCTTCGCCTCCCGGCCCTTCGTTCTTTGCGGCCTGCCGATCAAGAGGCCAGCCAATGGTGTACTGCTGCATGAACGACGGAACGGACAATTCCTGTTGCAGGTCACCGGTCATCCTACCTATGGGCTGCCGTGGGGCCAAGATCGTTTCATCAGGAACTGATCGAGAACATTACGGCGAGGTACCTCTAAGGCTGACCAATCGGCTCGGCCAGGACGTCCGACGATGTAACCGCTTTCGCCGATTGCCGTAACGATGTTATTTTGGTGCACCTGGAGGGTGCTTGCCGATGCAGACGAACATTTTGTGGCCGCTTACGATTGGGCTGAGCTTGGCGCTGTCCTCGCCGGCGCAGGTCAAAACCGAGGTGCCTGAAGTGGTGCCTGGCGCCAAGACCGCAACGGTTGAACACATCAAGATTCACGGCGCTTCCCTGGAAGGGAATCTCGAAGGAGATGCGGTCGATCGCGATGCGATTATTTTCCTGCCGCCAAGCTACGCGCAGAATAAGACTCGCCGCTATCCCGTCGTCTATGCCCTCCACGGCTTCTTCATCGGCGCCGAACAGTGGACGGGAGAAATCCACGTACCGCAGACGATCGAAGGCGCCTTCGCCCAGGGCTCTCAAGAGATGATCGTCGTGCTGCCCGATTCGAAGACCATTTACAACGGCTCCATGTATTCGAGTTCTGCTACCACGGGAGACTTTGAGAACTACGTGGCGCACGATGTGGTCGCCTATGTCGATGCGCACTACCGAACCATTCCAAAGCACTCGAGCCGGGGGCTGGTGGGACACTCGATGGGCGGCTACGGCGCCAGCCGAATCGGCATGAAGCATTCCGATGTTTTTGGTGCGCTCTACATCATGAGCCCGTGCTGCATGTCGGCCCGAGGCGCGGGGCGCGGCGCCAATCCCTCGGCGGACGCAGCCCTCGCGGCGGCCAAGAGTCCCCAGGAGGCCGCCAAAATTCCAGGCCTTGCCACTACGCTGGCCGTCGCCGCTGCCTGGTCTCCGAACCCCAAAAACCCACCGCTCTATCTCGATATGGCTACCAAAGACGGGCAGGTTCAGCAGGACGTAGTCGCGAAGTGGGCGGCCAACGCTCCGCTGGCTTTTATCGACCAATACATCGGCAACTTGAAACAGTACAAAGCCATCGCCATCGACGTGGGCGATCAGGACGGATTGCGCGTCGACGCCAAGAAGCTGCATGACATCCTCGAAAGCTACGGCATTCCCAACACTTTCGAGATCTATCCGGGTACGCACACCAGCGCTGTTGCGGTCCGGTTCCAAAACTTCGTGATGCCGTTTTTCAGTAAGAACCTGTGTTCGGGAAGGACCTGCCAGTAACTTTCGCCCGCGCGATTATGGCCTGTGTCCGCCAGGCTTGAACTCGCCGCCCGTAACCAGAAGATTGAGTATTTCTCCCGCTCGCGCGGGGCAGGCCCGTCCTTTCTCGGGCGTCAGGTTGTCGTGCTCGGATTCGATCAAGGGGAGCGGTTCTTTAGGGCCGGGAATCTGGTTCAGCGCTGTCCAAACGCCGGCCGGCGGCGAGATCGTGTCAATGAAACCCATGCCTGCCATCACGGAAGCGTGAATGCGCGATGCGAAGTTAACCGGATCGAAATAGAGCGCGGTCTTCATCGCTTCGGGGTTGTCCGGCGGCCAGCCGGGATAGCCGGCCTTACGGCCGTGAAGATCTCCGTTGGTATCGGCGCCGGCCGGCACACAGACCAGTACCGCGGTAACCTTCTCGGGACGCAGGCCCGCCAGCACGAGACTCTGTTGTCCGCCCATACTGCCTCCTGTGAGGACGATCGTTTTGCCGTCCCAGTCGGGCCGCGTCAGCAGGTAATCCAGGGCCCGCGAGTCGCGCAGGTACATATTCAGGAAATACGATTTCTCCCGATCGGTGTTGCCGATGGCCTGATAATTTTGCGGGATGCCGCCGGAGGGATCCGAGGGCAGCTTGTCGTGCGAATCGACATTGACGAACAACCAGCCTTCCGCGGCACGCTGCGCGGCACCGCGCGCGTTCAATGCGTACACGCCGGCGTACTGCAGTTGGATGAGCGCGGGGAACTTTCCTTCGCGGGCAGGCTTGGCAATGTAGCCGTGAGCTTTGGAACCGAGAGCGTCGAGGGCGAACATGTTCAATTCGACTCCCGGCACATCAGTCGAAACCGGCGTCAGGACGGGGTGGATCGGAACCTTGGCCTGGGCAGCCAACTTGCCTTTCCAGAATGCGTCGAAGTCGTCGGGCCGGGGTGTCGAGAGGCCGATTTTCGCGGCTGCGACGGCGGCGCCGACGGCATAGAGTCCGTTATTGCGGCCGGTGTTGCCTCCGGTGTAAGCGGGCGCAGCGCCGCGTGCGTCCGGCGCGGGCGCGGCGAGGCTGGCGGACGGTTCCACGGCGACGTAGATCATTTCGGGCTGATCGCCGGTAATTTCAATCTTGTCCTTGCCGGAAGAAAGATCGAGCATGCCTGCTTTGAGCACCACCGCGTTATTGCGTCGAATCGTCCACTTGTATGCGTACGTGGGTGTCGCCGGGCCGGGCGTCACAGTCCAGCCAACTGTTTCGCCGATGTCATAAATGCCGCTGGCGTGATACGGCGTGAAGGTGAGCTGTTGCTCGATCGGCGCTCCCCGCTGGGCGAAACCGAGCGGGGCAACGGACAGGGTGGCGATCAGGAAGCTTGCGCGGATGCGAATCATTTGCGGACCTTGCTCAAACTTTGCGGAACCAGAAATACTTCCAACGCACAGGCGATCGGGGCCAGCGCGAGAACTGTTGTGGACAAAGTGTAATTCATATAGAACGGTAAAGGCCGATTGGCTGGTCAGGATTCTATCAGCCGTCGTACAGCAGCGCAACAAAGCTGCACCATGTATGCGCAGAACAGGCGCTTGCCATCCGAGGTTAGCCGGGTGCCTGTTCCAGTACACGCTGGCAGACTTGGATTGACTGCCTCGTGTCTATATGATATCCCTATTTGCAGCTCTGAATAGCGAGTGATGTGGTGCGTGCGCGCCGCGTAGCCATAGCGTCGCCTACCAGATCGAAGGAGATCGTATGAAAACCGCGTTTGCTTTGGTCCTGTTGGGTTGCGGAGTGTGCTGGGCCCAGGCTGGCGATGAATGCAAGCCTTCCGGGTTGAACATTCCCGAAGCCAAATACCCGTGCGTTTATCCGGACAGTCGCGCGATGTTTCGAGTAATAGCTCCCGATGCCCAAAAGGTGACGGTGCGGATCGGCCGCGGGTTCGATATGACGAAAGGCCCGGACGGCATATGGAGCGTCACTACAACACCGCTGGTGGCCGGTTTCCACTACTACAGCCTGCAGATCGATGGCGCGACCGTTGCGGATCCCTCAACCATGACGTTCTTCGGATCGGGCTGGCAGAACAGTGGCATCGAAATTCCCGAGCCGGAAGCGGACGCAAGCTACTATCACGCGAAGGATGTGCCGCACGGTCACGTGAGCGAGCAATGGTATTTTTCTACGATTACCAACAAGTGGCGCCGCTGCTTCGTCTACACGCCGCCGGACTACGGGACGAACGTCCAAGGGAGTTACCCCGTTCTGTATTTGCTCCACGGTTGGGGCGAAGATGAAACCGGCTGGTACACCCAGGGCCACGTGGATTTCATCATGGATAACCTCATCGCGGAGAAGAAGGCCAAGCCGATGATCATCGTGATGGACAATCTCAACGCGGTCAAGCCCGGCGAAAGCGCCGCCCTGTTTGCATCTCGCGTGTTGGTTCCGGCTCCGGGAATCGCTCCCCCAACCGGTGGCACACCGGGCGCACCGGGTCGTGGCGCCGGGCCCGGCGGACGGGGCGGGTTCAACCTTTCGGGTTTCACCGACATGATGTTCACCGATTTGATTCCCATGATCGAACGGACTTATAGGGCGCTTCCTGGGCGTGAGAACCGGGCCATGGCGGGGCTGTCGATGGGTGGCATGCAGACGTTTACGACCGCGCTCAACAACCTCGATAAGTTTGCGTATCTGGGCGGATTTAGCGGAAGCTGCGGCGGTAGGGGCGGGACCTTCGATCCGAAAACCACCTGTGGTGGTGCATTCGCGGATACAGCCGCATTCAACCAGAAGGTCAAAGTCCTATTCCTCGGAATCGGGTCCGCCGAAGGGCCGGGAACGAAGCAATTCAGCGACGCGCTGACCGCTGCCGGCGTTCACAACGTCTATTTCGAGTCGCCCGGTACGGCGCATGAATGGTTGACGTGGCGGCGCTGCTTGAACGACTTCGCTCCGCGGCTCTTCCGGTAGGCGGTGTTCGTCAAAGCGCCTACCGCGTCACCGTCGCCTTTTCGAACTCTATGGTGTAAACGTGGCCCGCTTTGACGCTCACGCGCGCCGGCGAGTTGTCCACTGCCCGCGCCGGGAGTTCCACGCGGCCGTCGCGGATACTCCGGATGCGCACGCCGGGAGCGATCCGCAGTTGCTGCACGCTGTCCACCAAGGGCCTGAGCGTGGCGCTGGTGGGCAGTCCGTCCGCCCAGGCGAGATCGACCTCTACTCCTCCGCGGGCGCGTAATCCGGATACCCTTCCGCTTCTCCACGGCTTCGGCAGCGCCGGCAGCAGCTCGATTTCCCCGGCATGGCTCTGCAAGAGCATCTCGGCGATCGCTGCGGTGGCGCCGAAGTTGCCGTCGATCTGGAACGGCGGGTGATTGTCGAACAGGTTCGGCAAAGTGGACCTGCGAAGCAGCGCCAGCAAGTTTTCGTACGCCTTGTCGCTGTCGCCGAGACGCGTCCAGAAGTTGATAATCCAGGCGCGGCTCCAGCCCGTGTGGCCGCCGCCGTTGGCCAGACGGCGTTCGATGGTTGCACGGGCTGCTTGGGCCAGTTCGGGCGTCTTCTGGCGCGTGATCTGGTTGCCTGGGAAGAGGGCGAACAACTGCGACATGTGGCGGTGTCCGGGTTCGGTTTCCTGGTAGTCTTCGGGCCATTCCATGATCTGACCGAATTTGCCGATGCGCAGCGGCAATAGCTTATCGCCGGCCGCCGCTACCTTGGCGCGGAAGTCGGCATCGATCCCGAGAGTCTGGCTGGCTTCGATCACGCGCCCGAAGAGCGCATACAGGATCTCGGTGTCCATGGTCGGCCCCATGGTGAGGGACGCTTTCTCGCCGGACGGCATCTGGTAGGTGTTCTCCGGCGAGATCGAAGGACCTGTTACCAGATGGCCCTTGCCGTCCGGGACCAGGTAGTCGAGAAAGAACTGCGCTGCCTCCTTCATGAGCGGATAGCCGCGATCGGCCAGGAACTGCCGGTCGCGCGTGAAGTCGTAATGCTCGGCAAGGTGGAGCGAAAGCCATGCCGCGCCCATAGGCCATATGCCCCAGGCGGCGCCGTCAATCGGAACGGCGTCTCCCCACAGGTCCGTGTTGTGGTGCATGACGAATCCGCCGGCGTTGTAGTAGAACTTCGCCACCTGGCG
>JBEKPZ010000107.1:0-21096 GCA_049520215.1 Bryobacteraceae bacterium
ATGCGGACGCGAGCAATTTTCTTAGCGGTGCTGATGGCCACTGGGTTGGCGGTTTCCGAAAGCCGCCACTTCTGTGTCAGGGCGATAGGGCACTCGGCGCAAGCCTTCAACCAGTATTTTCAAGCACTACGGCAAGAGCCGTTGAATCCGGTGGAGCGCGTGGTGTTCAGCCTAGTGCTGGCGAACACCAAGGCCCACCGGGAATCGAAGCCGCCGCTGCATTCGTGAACCAGCGGCCTCCCGGCGGCTCTAGGATTTCTTTTTTGCCGTGTGATGCACCGGCGCTGCTACCTTCTCCTCTTTCAGGCCGGTAATCTTGGCCTTCTCGACGTCGAATGTGACCATGAAAGGTTCTTTGGTAAAGGTTTTTCCAGTAGCTTCGAACTCGATCTCGGTCCCCAGCTCAGGTTTCCCGGTTAGAGGAGTAGCAGTCGTGCCGTCGGCGCCACCGACCAGTCTCAGGGTGACGTTGGCCGCTTGATCTTTGCCGTCCATGCTGACCAGCAGTTCCTTGGACTTCACGGGCGGCTTGGCGGCCACCAGCCAGCCCTTCAGCTTGGGCACCGCCGCATCTTTCATCGAGGAGTCGAAATACGTCTGCCCGTCCGGCGAGAGCAGCTGCCCCTTCAGGTTTTTCCAAAGAGCCAATGAGGGGTTGGTCTTCTTTAACTCCTCCTCCTGCTCGGCGGCGATCTCGGCGGCGGTCTTGATCTTGAAGTCCGCGGGCGGCGTGGGATTGTCCTTGGCCAGCGCCTTCAACTCCGCCAAGCCGGAACTGTCGCCGTGCAGCGTGTTGTAGACTTTCGTCAAGTAGTCATCGACCTTCTTGCGTCCGTCGGGATTCAGCGCGCCGGGTCCGTCGTAAGATGCCGCTCGGGCGAAGTAATACAGCGCTTCGGACTGCACCGCCGGCTTCTTCTCGGCGATCGACCGGGCCAGCAGGGCCTGACCGAGCGAGTAGGCTACCTCCCCGCTCTTGGGATCGCTCTGTAGGCTCTTCTTGTAATTCTGCTCGGCTTCAGCGTAGTTCTTCGGCACCGCCGCGGCCCAGCCCAGGGTCTTGTAGGCGATGGCGTCGAAATTGGCTTTGGCGGTCTTCCAGTCCTCATCTTTGGTCGTAGCGGGTTTCTCCGCAGCAAGCAGGCCATTGGCCGCTTTGGTGGCGGTGGCCACCGCATCGGCGCTGTTGTTGCCTACCGACGGCGACAGGAACGTAATCCAATAGAGCGCGGTGATGTCCTTCGGATCGATCGCCAGGATTTCTTTGGCGGTGTCGACCATCTTGGCGCCCTGCCCGAGCGCCTGATACGTATTCAGGAAAAGTACCAGCCGTTCCTGTTTGAAGTCGGAATCCGGGTATTTGTCCTTCCACGTGTTTAGCGTGGCCAGCTTCTTGTTCGCGTCGGTCTCTTTGGTGGCGGAGTCGTAGAGCGTGTATTCCTGCTGATCCTTGTAATTCTTTTTCTTCTCCGCCGGCGCTGCCGCCGCGGCCTGGCCGGTTTGCGCGGGTTGGCTGGTCTGCGCCGAGCCAAGGACTACGCCTGCCAGCGCGATAACCGTGATCTCCGTTAGCCTTCGTAAGAAATGCTGCACTTGCTGCCTCCTGCCGATGTCCCTAAAAATAGTCTAATCCGTCGTTCCGCAACAATGGGTACTTGCGGAGTATAACCGAACGACATGCGCCGCGCAACATATTCGACGCCTTTCGTGGCCAGCTAGTTCCGAATCCAGAATCATAGCAGATCGTGCGGTCTTCGGCGCTGCGTGTTCGCGCTCGGAAGAGCGGGTCTGGAGACCCGCCGCAGGCGTGGACGCCCGCCCCACATTCGGCTGTGGTAGATTGGCCATTCCATGCGCTTCCTGGATCTGGCGGTCATTCTCGCCTATCTGATCGCCATAACCTGGTTCGGGGCGCGCTTCCGGAAGGGTCAGTCGAGCCTCGGCGACTATTTCCTGGGAGGACGCAATGCGCCCTGGTGGGCCATCGCCCTGTCAATTGTTTCCGCGGAAACCAGCACGCTTACAATAGTAGGCACACCAGGCCTTTCCTTCGCCGGAAACCTGGCTTTCCTGCAACTCGTCATGGGATACCTGCTGGCTCGCGTGGCCGTCTCGGTCCTGTTTCTTCCCCAATACTTTCGCGGCGAGATGTTCACGGCCTACGAATTGATGCGGCGCCGCTTTGGCCAGCGCATCCGTCGCCTGACCGCGGCGATTTTCCTGGTGACCCGCGCCCTGGCGGAAGGCGTGCGGGTGTTCGCTATTTCGCTGGTTATTTCCATCGTGCTGGGGACCGGCGAGACCGCCTCCATCGTCCTGATCGTCTGCCTGACGCTGTTTTACACATTCCAGGGCGGCATGACAGCCGTGATCTGGACCGACGTGGCCCAGATGGGTCTGTACGTCTTCGGGGCAGCCGTCAGCCTCTTCGTGATTCTGGCCAAGATCCCAGGCGGGTGGACGCACGTGCTGACCGTGGCCGGCGAGGCCGGCAAGCTGCAGGTTTTCGATTTCAGATTCTCGCCCACGATGCAGTTCTTCTCCCAGAAGTATTCTTTCTGGGCCGGCCTGGTGGGCGGCTGCTTTCTCACCACCGCCAGCCATGGCACGGATCAACTCATGGTGCAGCGCCTGTTGAGCGCCCGCAATGAGGCGCAAAGCCGGCGTGCGCTGTTCGCGAGCTGGCTGGTGATATTCTTCCAGTTCAGCCTGTTTCTGGCCATCGGCGTGTTGCTGTTCGTCTATTACCAGGATACGCACTTGGTAAAGCCGCGGACGTTGGATCGTATTTACCCGGAGTTCGTATGGCGGCATCTGCCGGTGGGTGTGGCCGGCCTGGTGACGGCGGCGATTCTGGCCGCCGCCATGGCTAACTTGAGCGCCGCGCTGAATTCGCTGGCGTCCACCACGGTGATCGATTTCGCGCGCTGGAAACCAGCGGGCGAGCGGCGCACCGAGGCCGGGTCCCTCAAACTCGCGCGCAGCATGACCGTGGTCTGGGGCATTGTACTGGCCGCCATCGGGATGCTCGCCCGCCATTGGGGATCGGTGCTGGAAGCGGGCCTCTCCATCGCATCGGTGACGCTGGGTCTATTGCTAGGCGTGTTTCTGCTGGGGGTGCTTACACGGCGGGTGCGCGAGTGGGCCGCCATGGCCGGAGTACTAGCGGGGCTCGCGACGGTTCTATACGTATGTTTTGCGACACCCATTGCCTGGACGTGGTGGGTGGCGATCGGCTCGACAGTCACTTTCGTCGCCGGTTATGGGGCGTCATTTTTGCAGTCCAGTACTGCCGAGGTTCCTAAATGAATGAACCAAAGGTAATAGAACTTCGGCGGGATCTGGGACTATGGGGCGCTGTCTCCATCGTGGTCGGGACCGTGATTGGGAGCGGAATATTCCTGGTGCCACGCGCCATGGTACTACGGGTGGGATCGCCGTCCATGGTCTTTGTGGTCTGGGTGTTTGGCGGGCTGTTGTCACTCTGCGGTGCGCTAAGTTACGCCGAACTGGCCGCCGCCATGCCGGAGGCGGGAGGGGAGTATGTCTACCTCCGGGAAGCCTATGGACCGTTGTGGGGCTTCCTGTATGGTTGGACCCAGATGTGGGTAGCTAAGAGCGGGTCTATCGCCACTCTGGCTACTGCCTTCTTTTACTATTTGACGACTTTCTTTCCCGTACTGGATGGCGTTTTCTACACTGTGCCGTTGCCGCTTGGAGCACACGGCGCGCCGCTCGATCTGCGCTACGGACAACTGCTGGCCATGGCTTTGATACTCTTCCTCGCTGGTGTCAACTATTTCGGAGTGAAGTTAGGGGGCGAGATACAGATTATAGTGACGGTTGTTAAGGTCCTGTTAATTGCCTTTATCGTCGTGGCCGGCCTGGGCTTCGGAAAGGCGCACGCTCCGGCGCCCGCGGCCAGCGGACATCCACTCACCATAGCCGGCTTCTTCGCCGCGCTGGTGGCGGCACTGTGGGCCTACGATGGCTGGAACAATGTCAGCATGGTGGCGTCGGAAATCCGTCAACCGCAGCGCAGCCTGCCCCTGGCGCTGATTGGCGGCACATTGGCAGTGATTGTCATCTATCTAGCCGCGAACGCCGCCTATTTTCACGTGCTATCCGCGCAGCAGGTGGGCGCGAGCGAACGCGTGGCGGCCGAGATGATGGGCCGGGTGGTGGGCGGTTGGGGCGCCAACGCGGTCGCCGTTGCCGCCATGATCAGCATTTTCGCGGCCCTCAATGGCTCCATTCTCTCTGGCGCGCGCGTGCCGTATGCCATGGCGCGGGACGGGCGCTTTTTCGCGCCGGTAGCCAGGGTCAATGCCGCATATCACACACCCGGAGTATCCATATTGGCGCTCAGTGCGTGGGCGGCGCTACTGGTCTTGTCCGGACGTTACGAGCAACTCTTTACCTACGTCATATTCGCCAGTTGGATACTATACGGCATGACTACCGCGGCGGTTATTGTACTACGGCGCAAGAGACCCGACCTGCCGCGGCCTTACAAAACACTAGCATATCCCGTACTTCCGGTACTGTTTGTGCTGGTGGCCGTCTTGCTGGTGCTCTCGACTCTCATCGACTCTCCGCGCGAATCCCTACTTGGATTAGGTTTGATTATCCTAGGATTGCCGTTCTATTTCTACTGGAAACGGCGAACTTAAGTGCATCCGAAAGTCCTATTGGTTCTAAAACTATGTTGCAGGTCTATAAATCTCAAATAGCCCAATGGATGCTTGATATTCTTCGCGCATTACGTTAAAAGAATAGATGCAGACGGATTCGTGGGGAGAACAGAATGGATGTCGCGAAGATTCTCGTGGAATTACGCCAAGAACGAGAGCAGATCGAAGAAGCAATCTTAAGCCTGGAACGCCTGGCCAGGGGCCGCGGCCGGAGACGCGGCCGGCCACCATCCTGGATGGCCGAGATTACCGCCAAAAGGCGGGGCAGGCCGCCGGGCAGCAAGAACAAATCGACTCCAAAGTCCGCCGGCACCACTAGCATCGCGTAGGGCCAAGGACGCGGTCGAATACTCACCGTCAGTTATTAACGAGTGCCGCCGATGTGGGGCAGGTTGGCAACCTTGCAGGCCGATTGTCAATCGGCCCTTCCGTCGGCCGTATGCGCAGCAAGCCGCAACGGGCCGGTCCTGTTGGTCTAAAGCGTCTGCGGGGCCTCGCCTACCTTCACCCGTACACGCTGGGTGCGGCCGTTCCGATAGATGGTGAGGTCCAACGTGTCCCCAACCCGTTTGCGGTTCAGGGCGCGCTGCAGAGCATCGTTGCTTTCCACGGGCTGGCCCTCCGCCGCGATCACAAAATCGCCGCCGATACCGATCTGGTAGACGCCCGCTCTGGCGATACGCGTGGGACCGTGCAAACCAGCTTCGGCGGCTGGCGATCCGGCTTCCACGCGCTGGATCAGCAGACCGCCCTCGTTGGGCAATCCCAGTTCGTCGGCCGCGTCGCCCGAGATGTATATGGTCTCAATTCCCAAGTACGGCCGGGTCACGCGTCCCTTCGCTTGAAACTCGTCGAGCATCGCTTTGGCGCGGTTGATGGGCAGCGCGAAGCCGATCCCGATGTTTCCCTGCGGCCCGTAAATCGCAGTGTTGATGCCGATGACTGCGCCGTGCGAATCCAACAAGGGCCCGCCGCTGTTGCCTGGATTGATGGCCGCATCGGTCTGAATCATGTCCTCCAGACGGCGCCCCTCTTGCGGTTGCAGCGTACGCCCCAGGGAACTGACCACCCCGGTGGTCAGCGTGCCTCCAAATCCAAATGGATTGCCGATGGCCAGCACCTTCTGTCCCACCTGCAGGCTGTCGGAATCGCCCAGCTTCAGAAACGGCAAGGGGCGGTCGGCTTGGATTCTGACTAGCGCCAGGTCGTTGCGCGGGTCCGTCCCGAGCACCCGGGCCTTATATTGTTTCTTGTCGCCGGCCAGCGTCACGGTCAACTGCTGGCTGCCTGTGACCACGTGATTGTTGGTCAGAATCAACCCGTCCGGCTTGACCACAAAGCCCGAACCGGTGCCTTCCTGCGGATAGACCTGGAAGAAGAAATCCTCGCGGTACACGATGCTGGTGATGTTGGCGGTGGCCGGGCGAGCCAGTTTGTAGATTTCGATATTGTTGTTCTCGTCGGTGCTGAAGCCCGCCGACTGCGCCGCGGCCGGCGCGGTCCACAGCCGCTCGGTTTGGCGGATGGGCTGCCACACCCGGCCGGGATTCCAGTGCGCCACTGAAGTCAGATACCAGAAGCCGCCCACCAGCGCGGCGGCCCAGATCAAAGGTCGCATTCTCATTGTTGCTCCATTCTCCGCAACGATTCATAGACCTCGCGCGTCTGGCGCAGGGTCTCGTCTTTTGTGCCTGAAGTATCGATGGTGAAATCCGCGAATTTGCGCTTTTCCGCGAGCGGCATCTGGTGGTTGAGGCGCGCCAGTACCTCCTCGCGCGAGGCGCCGTCGCGCTTGATGGACCGCTGCACTTGCAGCTCTTCGTCGCAGGCCACTACGATCAGCTTGTCGAACCCCCGGTAGCTGCCCGTCTCAATCAGGATGGCCGCCTCCACTATAGCGATGCCGCGCGGATCCTCGGCCGCCACCCGCGCCAGCCACTCCTCTTCCCGCCGCTGGACCGGCGGATGGACAAAGCTGTTCAGCAACGCCAGCCGCTCGGGCTTTTCGAAGACCTGCGCAGCCAAAGCGCGCCGGTCGATCTCCCCATCCGCGCCCAGCACGCCGGAGCCGAATTCACGCACCACCGGAGCGTAGGCTTCGCCGCCCGCCAGCAGGACTTCGTGCCCTAATCGATCAGCCTGCAGCAGATGGCAGCCCATCTGCTCCAACGCCTCGCCCACGAAGGTCTTGCCGCATGCCAGCCCGCCCGTGAGCCCCACTCTCAACACAATCCTAATAATACCGTGTAGGGCGGGCGTCCACGCCTGCGGCGGGTCTCCAGACCCGCCAAAGCGGGGCTAAAGCCCCGCGCGGGCTAAAGCCCGCCCTCCATCCTGTGAGCGCCTCCGTACAGTGGCGCTCCACCTGCTGCCCAACTGCCGGACATGCGGCGTCGCTCCATTGCGGCAGAACAGGAAAGGCGTCACCAGGTGCGCTTCCCGATCCCGCTACCCGTCCGCTACCGCCTCGCAAAACGCTCCGGCTGGGGCCGCATCCTGAACATCGGCAGCCGTGGCGCGCTCTTCACCATCGATCAACCTGTCAGGCTGGGACAACGGATTGAATTAGACATCGGCTGGCCCGTCCTGCTGCACGACAACGTGTACTTGAGTCTGGTCGCGGCCGGAGTAATCGTGCGCGTGGAAGAGGGCCGCGCCGCCGTCAGGTTTGGGAAGTACTGCTTCCGGACAGCCAGTTCCATCTTTCGCCGGCAAGCCCTGTTGCCGGAACTGTGCGGCGACGCGCAGCCTTACGCCTGAGTTGCCGCCACAAACCGGTACCCTACCCCGCGCACCGTCAGCAGGTGCCGCGGATGCGTGGGATCGTCTTCGATATAGCGCCGCAGCCGCACGATGAAATTGTCGATGGCTCGTGTATCGGTATCTTCGTGCAGGCCCCACACCTCTTCCAGCATGGCCTTCCGCGACACCGGCTTGCCCTCGTGCCGGATGAGGTAGCGCAGGACGTTGGCCTCCATCAACGTCAGTGGAAACACTTGCTCGCGCACATGCAGCTCCAGCCGGTCGAAGTACATGGACTTGTCGCCGAAGGTGAAGGTCTCGTCCGGCTCGGCTGGCGGCCCGGCCAGCGGCTCCGTCACGGGATTCATCGACGCGCGCAACCACTCGCGGCGCCGCAGCAGTCCGCTGATGCGGGCGATCAGAATCGCCAGTTCGAACGGTTTGGCCAGGTAGTCGTCCGCGCCCGCGGCGAAGCCCCGCAGCACATCGTCCGGATGGCCGCGCGCCGTCAGCATCAGGGTAGGCACGAACTGCCCGCGATGGCGCATATCGGCCATCACGTCGAAGCCGTCTACGCCGGGCAGCATCACGTCCAGAATCACCACATCGAAGGGCGGCGATTCGGGCCGCAACACCTCGAGCGCTGCTTCGCCGGTGTCCACCACCTGCACCTGATAGCCTTCCGCCTCCAGGTTGAAGCGCAGCCCTTCGGCCAGGTGCTGCTCGTCCTCCACTACCAGAATCCGGCTCATTTCACTATCGGAAGTTGCAGAACGAAGGTGGCCCCGCGCCCCGGCCCCTCGCTTTCGGCCCAGACGCGGCCGCCGTGCCGCTTGGCCACCGAGCGCACGATGTACAGGCCCAAGCCCGTCCCCTTGACGCGGGTGGCCACCGCTCCCGGCACCCGGTAAAAGCGCTTGAAGATACGCTTCAGCTCGGTTTTCTCGATGCCCGGCCCGTGGTCGGTCACGCGCAACGCCACGTACTTCCCATCCACCTTGGCGGTCTCCACGGTAACCCGCACGTCGCTTCCCGAATACTTCACCGCGTTATCGATGAGGTTCGAAACCGCCGCCTGGACTTCGTCCGCATCGCCCACGATAGTGACCGGTGGGCCGGGACGGTAGGCCAGCGCTTCCGCGGAAACTTTGTGCAGCGTCCGCACCCGCTCGATGCAGCGCTCGATCACCGCGCCTAACTCGATGCGCGAGACGTTCAGCCGCCGGCTCGATAGGCCAATCCGCCCCGTGCGCAGCACCTGCTCGATGGTTCCCAGCAACCGCTCGCAGTCGTCCACCATGATGCGGTAGAACTCCAGGCGCTTGGCATCGTCCACTGCGCGGGTTTGCAGCGTTTCCAGGTACAGCCGGATGGAAGCGATGGGGGTCTTCAGTTCGTGCGTGACCGCGTTGATAAAGGCGTCGTGCTGCGCGTTGCGCCGGATCTCGCGCACCAGGAAGATCGTATTGAGCACCACGCCGCTCACGATCGCCGCCATTAGCAGCGCCCCCAAGAGCAGCAGGATGCCGTGCCGCCAGTTCAACAGCACCCAGCCGACATACAGCAGGATGATGACACAGATCAGGCCGGCGCCCAGCGCGATGAAGAAAGCGATCGACTTCTGCCGTCCGGCGACTACCACAACTCCAGCTTAATGCAAGTGGGGCAGGTTCTCGAATCGTGACGCTGCGGTTTCTCAGGCCACGCACGCGCAGCGGGGCTGAATCCCGCCCTCCAGGTTTCTGCCGGATATCAGGACGCTCATGTCTGGAAATCCGGCACGACACGCGCGCCTGGTCGCGCCACGCGTCAGTGTTTTCAATCGCATACACCTTTGGCCGCCCACATGCATTCTCCTTCGCGGAGGCTTAATCGTGTCCCTCTTGAATTGGAGCGATCCGGAAACTACTTGGCTCAACATCACCAACATCGTCCTCGGCGTGGTTGTCGTCTTCTGCGTGGTCATCATGCTGGGCGGCGTGGCGCACGAGTTCATCTCGCGCAAGCTCCAGCGCAGCCGCGTCCACGCGGAACTGGACCGCGACATGCGCCTGCTCGCTGACGATCACGCGTTCCATTCTCCCAGTCTTGGCATCACCATGGCCGATGGCGGCGAACAACACAAGCCATGAATTGCCCATTCCTCAAGGAAGCGCGGGTCAAGTATTGCGACAAATCCGCGTTCCGGAAGATGATCCGCATCGCTGGCAATGTCGCGCAAGAAACCTGCGCGTCGCCGCGCTATAAGCAGTGCGCCGTCTATGAGCGCCATGCGGAAGATTCCCAAGACCCGCAATGCCCCTATCTGCGCGAATCTCTCGCACAGTATTGCGCCGCATCCGCCGTCTCGCGATTCATTCCGTATAGCGAGCCGTTGCTGAGCCGTTGCGGCGGCGACTCCTACCGCTACTGCGACGTGTATCTGGGCACAGCCAACCCGCCTGCCCAGGCTGCCGGCGCGAAGCGCGATTGTTCGGTGGGCGGCATTCGCGTCCCCAACTGGCTGCACTACTCCGCCAACCACATGTGGCTCGACGCCGCCAAAGGCGGATCGTGTCACTTTGGACTGGACGCCTTCCTCACCCGCGTACTCGGCACCGTCGAGCGCATCACTTTTCTGAAGCAGACCGGCGTCCACCGCCCCAGCGCGGTACTTACGGTGCGCGGCGTGGACCTGGAAGTTGTTTTCCCCAACCCGATCCTGCTGACCGCATCCAACTTGTATCTGCGGGCGAACCCAGCCAAGCTCACGGCCGACCCCTACGGCATGGGCTGGCTGTTTCAAGGCGTGCACCTGCCCGGCCAGCCGCCCGTGACTTCAGGCCTGATTCGCGGCGATGCCATTGTGCCTTGGATCGACCGCGAAATCGGCCGCATGTCGGCTTTTCTCGCCGAATGCTGGAATTCCCGCCACGGCGCGACCCTGATGAACGATGGCGGGGTCTTCAGCCCGGACGTGCTCCAGCACCTCAACCGCGAGGAAACGCTGCGCTTGTTCCACGAATTCTTCTGGGGTTTAAGGGTATGACTGTGTTTCAAAAGCATCGCGGACAGATCCTCTTTGTGGCGGGCGTGCTGGTGGCCCTGGCGGCGGGTTGGCGCGCCTTTCCGGTACTGCGGTTCCAGCGCGTGCCGCAGCCGGTCGCATTCAGCCACAAGATCCATACCGATAAGGCCGGCGCCAAGTGCGAGGATTGCCACTTCCTGCGCGACGACGGCGCCTGGGCGGGCATCCCGGCGATGGACAAGTGCTCCGGTTGCCACGCGCAGCCCATGGGGACGTCCGCCGAAGAGAAGCGCTTCATCGACGGCTATGTGACGCCCGGCCGCGAGGTACCCTGGCAGGTCTATTCGCGTCAGCCCGAAAATGTCTACTTCTCGCACGCCGCCCACATCAAGCTGGCGCACCTGGATTGCCGGCAATGCCATGGCGCGCAGGGCGAGAGCGAAACGCTCGGCCCCGCTCGTGTAGACCGCATCAGCGGCTACAGCGGGTCGCCCCATTTTCAGGATATGAATGCCTGCGAGGACTGTCATCGCCAGCGCGGCGCGGCCAACAGTTGCCTGGCCTGCCACAAATGAGCGGCAAGTGAGGATGTCATGGGATTCACGCGACGAGATCTTCTAACATTCACCGGCGGATCGGCGGCCGGGCTGATGTTCACGCCGGTGCCCTGGAGCCTGCTGCGCGATACGGCGGTGTTGTCGGAAAACTGGCCGGGAGTTCCGCAGCCGCTGCACGGCGAAATCCGGACCCGCTACAGCACCTGCACGCTCTGCCCGGCGGGATGCGGCGTGCGCGCCCGCTGCGTCGGCGACCGGCCGGTCAGCCTCGCAGGCGTCTCCGGACACCCGGCCAGCCGAGGTGTCCTGTGCCCGACAGGCTTGGTCGGACATCATCTGGCATTCTGCCGCGACCGCGCGGCCGAACCTTTGGCCAACGGCAGGCCTGTTGCGATCGAACGCGCCCTGGCGGGTGTTTCCGCAGCCATTGCCGCCTGCGGAGCGCGTGAATCCGTGGCCATTCTGGATCCCCGGCCCGGCCGCGCCGCCTCGCTGGTCTATCGGCGCTTTCTGGCAGGATTGCCGAGCGGCGTCCACTGCGCGCCGCCCAACGCCGAGCCTTATGGCGCGTTCGGCATCGATCTGGAAAACACTCGCGCCATCCTCAGCTTCGGCGCGCCGGTCCTGGACGGCTGGCTCAGCCCGGGCCGCGTGCTGGCCAATCGCAGCCACTTCCAGTTGATTCAAGTCGAGCCGGCTTACTCCCGCACCGCATCGCTGGCCGACTTGTGGGTGCCGGTCCTGCCCGGCAGCGAAGACGGCTTCGCCGCGGCCGTAGCCCGCGCGTTAGAGGGCGAAACCAGCGATACGCACGCCACTGAGGTCGCCCGCATCCTGCTTCGGAACAAGCCGGCCATCGCGGTCGGCGGCGGTGCGGCCGTCGCCACGCTCAACGCGAAGCTCGGCAGCGTCGGACGGCCCGGCGGATTTCTCCCGCGCCGTGACTTCACTCCCGTCACCGGCATCGCCAGCGTGCCCGACCGTTCCATTGGCGTCCTGCTGATCGAAGAAACCGCCGGCGGCGAGCCGCTTCCGTGGGACCTTTTACGGCGCAAACTGATCCCGCAAGATTCCGTAGTCGTGGCGCTCACTCCCTGGCTGGATGGTTGCGCGCGGCATGCCGATTACGTGATCCCAGCGCCCATGTACCTGGAGTCGCTCGATGAGGCGCCCACACCGGCGGGCTCGACGGTAGCGGGCTTCAGCTTATCGCCGGCCCTGCTCACCGCCCCGCCCAAGCTCACCCCGCCCGCGGAATTCGTTCTTCGCCTGGCGCACGATTCCGCAACCTATCCCGATATCCTGAAGCAACGCGTCGCAGCGATCAAGAAGGATGGCCGTGGAACCGTCTTCACTTACCCGGATGCAAAATCCGCCCGTGTCCGCGATATTCCCGACCTCTGGAAAGCGATGTTAGGCGGCGCCGTCTGGCTCGATGAACCCTTACACAGTGGGACAGTTCGTGGGGCGGACCTCCAGGTCTGCGCGGGTCCTCCAGGACCAGCTCTTCCCCCGACACCCGAATACCCGCTTCTCCTGATCGCCGCCGACAACCCGCCGCCGCACGGCTCGCCGCTAATGAGCAAACTCTATCGCGAATCCGGTCTGCGGCGGCCGGCGAACGCGGCCACGGTGCATCCGAAGACGGGGCGCGATCAAGGCCTGGAGGACGGCGCCCGCGCAATCGTTACCAGCCCCTCCGGCAAATTCCCGGTGCAGGTGATCTTCGATGCGGCTGTCATGCCCGGAGCGATCGAGGTAGTAGGGCAAGCTATTTCGCCTGCCAGCATCAGGAGAGCATAACCATGACCGCAATCACACCCAAACCAGCCCGCTACGGCATGGCGATCGATCTGGACCGCTGCACGGGATGCGGCGCGTGCATGATCGCCTGCGCGGTCGAGAACAACGTCCCTCCTGCGCGGCCCGAGGCCACTCCCCGCACAGGCATCACCTGGATGCGCGTCTACCAGATCTCCAACGGCGCGTCATTTCCCGATACCCGCGCCGCCTTCATCCCCATCCTTTGCCAACAATGCGGAAAGGATACGCCCTGCGCCGCGGTCTGCCCCCAGGAAGCTGTCGAGACCGATCCAGCCACCGGCATCGTGGATCAGATGCCGCAGCGCTGCTTGGGCTGCCGCTACTGCATGGCAGCCTGCCCGTATCACGCCCGTTACTTCAACTGGTGGGATCCGCAATGGCCGGCCGGTATGGAAAAGACCCTCAATCCGGATGTGGCGACGCGCATGCGTGGCGTCGTCGAGAAGTGCAACTTCTGCCACGGCCGTCTGCACACGGCGCGCGCGCGCGCCGCCGCTGAAGGCCGCCGCGAATTGCATCCCGGCGAATATGTGCCCGCTTGCGTGGAGGCCTGTCCGGCGGCCGCCATCGTCTTCGGCGACCTCGACGATCCCGCGAGCGAGGTTGCCCGCCTGGCGCGCGACGGCCAGTCGTTCCGCCTCCTCGAAAAGTTGGGCACCGAGCCGAAGATTTACTACCGCACCGCGAGGCCATGGGTGCGCCAGGCCGCCGCGCAACAGCGACCCGCTTCCGAGCCGCCTGAAAGGCGGCTGCGGGCAGGATTGCCCGCCCCACAAGGGAGCGGTCAAAAGGAGCCCGCCCATGCCTAAGGTTGATAGTCAACTCATGCCCCGCGGCGTCCGCCGCTCTACGCCGCGCCAATTCCTGCTCTGGATTCTTCCCTGGTGCGCGCTGCTGGCGTTCGGCCTCTATGGCGCAGGCCTCTGCCTGGTCAAGGGGCTCAACCAGACCAACATGGATAACCGCTTCGCCTTCGGACTCTGGATCTTCGTCGATCTCACCGTGATCGCCCTGGGCGCGGGCGCATTTTTCACCGGCTTCCTGCTTTACATTCTGAAGAAACGCGAACTCAAGGCCGTCATCAACAGCGCGGTGGTCATCGGCTTCATCTGTTATAGCGGGGCCGTTGCGGCGCTGCTGGTAGACGTGGGCCAGCCGGCGCGCTTCTGGTTCACTTTCTGGCATCCCAACGTCCACTCCATGCTGACTGAGGTGACTTTCTGCATCAGTTGCTATCTCACGGTCTTATTCATCGAATACATACCCATCGTCCTGAAGAATCGCAAGCTGCGGCAGGTCCCGTCGTTCCTGGTCTTCGAGTTCGAATTGCACAAGCTGATGCCCGTGCTGGCGGGCGTGGGTACTTTCCTCTCGTTCTTCCACCAGGGATCGCTGGGCGGATTATATGGCGTGCTGCGCGGCCGGCCCTTCGCCTTTCGGGAAGGGTTCGCCATCTGGCCGTCCACGTTTTTCCTGTTCATCCTCTCGGCCGCGGCGGCCGGGCCGGCCTTCATTCTGCTCACCACCTGGCTGGTCTCGAAGATCTCCGGCAAGCCGCTGGTCCGGCCGGAAGTGCTGCCCCTGCTGGGCCGCATCTCCGGCATCCTGCTGGTCCCATATATTCTGCTGAAGTCCATCGACACGCTGGTCTGGATCGACAGCACCTCGCCGGCGCGGGGCTTTGCGGCGTACCAATACTACGCCTGGAAACCGTTTGGCCCCTGGATCCTCTTCGCCGAAATCGTGGCGTTCGGATTGTTGCCGGCGTTGATCCTGCTGCGCCGCCGCCTGCGCGAAAGCCCCGCCTGGCTGCTCTCGGCGGCCACCCTGGTCTGCCTGGGAATCGCGCTGAACCGCTTCGTGTTCACCATTCAGACGCTGGCGCTGCCCACGCTGCCCTTCGATCCATTCATGTCCTACCTGCCAAGCTGGCAGGAGACCGCCACCTTCCTGGCGGTGGTGGCCTACGGCGTTCTGCTCTACTCGTTCTCATTCCGCTACCTGACGCTCTTCCCGCAGGAAAAGGATCTGTCATGTTAAGCCACATTATTTTTCTAGGCCTCTTTTACACAGTCCTGGCGGTGCTGTCCGCCACCGTCGCGTTGTCTCTGTTTCGTGCCGCGCAGGATTTTCGCGCCCGCCGCGCGGAGGCCATTTGCTGGCAGGCCACCTTCCCGGACCTGCCCGCGCGCGAACGCGTCTGCCGCCACGAGTTCACCGGCGAGTTCGCGCACCGCACCTGCGACAGAGCCTTCGATTGCCGCGAGTGCCAGACGCATGCCGCGCTGGTAGCCGAGCGGCCGCCCGACGCCGCGCCGCTGCCGCGCGAGGCAGACGTGTTCGGCCTGGAATTCCCGCTCGACCGCTTCTACCATCGCGGCCACGCCTGGGCGCATCCCCAGCCGGATGGCACGGTCACCGTGGGGCTCGATGCGCTGGGCGCGCGTCTGGTCGCCGAGCCAGACGCCATCGAACTGCCCGCCGTCGGCAGCCACATCCAAAGTAACGGCGCGGCCTGGCACGTGCGCAAGCGCGGCGCGGATGTGCGCATTCTCTCGCCGCTGGATGGCGAGGTAGTCGCCACGAGTGACTCGCAGAACGGCTGGTATCTGACAGTGAAACCGGACGGCGGCCAGTTGGATGCGCGCCATCTGCTGCGCGGCGCCGAGATCCGCCCCTGGATCGCGCGCGAGATGGAGCGGCTGCAATCCGCTCTGGCCCCCGCTGGCCAAGCCCCGACCATGGCCGACGGCGGCGTGCCCGTGGACGACATCGCCGCAGGTTACCCTGACGCCGACTGGGACGCGGTGTGCTCGGAGATCTTCCTGCAGCCTTAAGAGGAAGCAACCACGGATGGACACAACTGCACGTCAGAAAACAAAGGCTTGCACGACCCGGCCATTTGCCGTACAATAATATGGAAGGGGCCTCGGGAGAGCATATGGCTCTACAAACGACAGTACGGCAGCGGGATCAACGTCTCGAAGCACGGGTTACCCCAGATCAAAAAGAACTGATCGAGCGCGCCGCATGCGTTCAAGGCCGGACCGTAACCGATTTTGTGGTCAGCGCCTTGCAGGAGGCGGCCAGGCAAGCCATTACGGATCACACCGTCTGGAAGCTCACTCAAGAGCAGCAGAAGGCCTTCATCGGCGCGCTGATGGATCCGCCGGCGCCGAACCAAGAACTGCGAGAAGCCTACAAGCGGTTCCGGAAATACAAAGCGTCCGCGCGCCGGTAAAGCCGTTGCCCAACTTTCCAATCGAACCCTTCGGCCCGCAACACGACCGGCCAAACTTCCGTTGCGGCCACGAAGCGTTGGACCGCTATTTTCACGAGCGCGTCAGGAAAGAAGTCGAGGCCAGAGTCGCCGCTGCGTTTGTGATGGCGGACGGCCCGGTGGTGCTCGGTTATTACACCCTTTCCGCGCACAGCATTGAGCGGGACGTCCTGACGGACGAAATTGTCAAGAAACTGAAGTTGCCTAAGTATCCGCTCATCCCAACCACGCTGATGGGAAGGCTCGCTGTGGACCTGAAGTACCAGGGCCAGCGCCTCGGTGAGATTCTCCTGATGGATGGGCTGGAGCGCAGTTACGTTCACTCAAGCCAGGTGGCCTCCTTCGCCGTCGTGGTCGACGCGAAAGATAGCGCTGTAGAATTTTACAGAAAATACGGATTTCTGCAGTTGCCACCAGGACTACGGATGTTCGTTCCAATGGAGACCATAAAGAGGCTGGTCGGCTCCCCGCCGCGGTGAACTGCTGGCCGCATCGGCGCAGAGTCCTTCTCTGCGGTACCGGAGGGGGTAAGCGCGCTTGCCTTGGGTGATCGAACTCCGCGGCTACATCGACGAAAACGGAAACAAACGCTTCGCCCAATGGCTCGCAGGACTCGACTCGGCGGCCGCCGCTAAGGTGACGATCGCGCTGACACGCCGCCGGTCAGGGCCCCCACCATGGCCGACGGCGGCGTGCCCGTGGACGACATCGCCGCAGGCTACCCCGACGCCGACTGGGACGCGGTCTGCTCCGAGATCTTCCTGCAACCGTAGCCGTTACCGCGCCAAGTCTTGCTCGGATCGCAATCTGCGTGATAATAGAGTCGTGTACATACCACGCGGAGTCGCACAGCGAGCTGCCCTCGACGCGGCCATAGAGGAGATAGTGGGCACGCTCGGGCCGGATGTGGTCCGCGTGCGCTACACGCTTGGCGAGGACTGGACCGGCGACGACGCGATCTTCTTTCGCGTCCTGCTCTCGGACCGCGCCAGCAAGAGGCGTGGGCTGTTGCAGGTCACCAATCGCGTTAGAGATCGAATCGTACAGACACTCGAACCCGTCGAAGAGTGGGGATTGCTCCCTTATTTCGAGTTCAGGAGCGAATCGGAACAAGCAGCTCTAAAAGAGAAAGCTTGGGCGTGAACCATGGCCTTTGGCGACGATTTGCTGGAGCAGGCCCAGCATCTGGCCAATCGCGAGCGTAAAGAGCCGCGGCAAGCAAGCCTGCGGCGTGCGGTTTCGACAGCCTACTACGCGCTCTTTCATCTCCTCATTTCCGAGGCGACACTGAACTGGAAACGGGCCGAATATCGAGATGCGCTCGCCCGCGTCTTCGAGCACGGAAAAATGAAGAGCGCATGCCGGAAGAAGATGGGTGAGCTGACCGGATACTATAAGACGAACCCGCGGGCCGGCTCCGAGTTGACCGCTGCCCAACACCTGCACAGGGTCGCGCAGACTTTCGTCGAGGCGCAGAATAATCGGCACGCAGCGGATTATGACAATTCCCGCGTGTGGGCGCGCACAGATGTGCTAGCCGAGATTGAGTCCGTTGCCAATGCGTTCAAGAGCTGGCGCGCCATACGAAACGAGGACTTTGCGCAAGCCTTCCTTGTCTCGCTGTTCGGTGGAAAAGAGCCCGGCAAAGAACAATGACCCTTTGGATTCGATAATGCCCCTAACCGACGACCTCAAGGAAACCATCCGCGCGCGGGTGCAAAGCGACCCGGATTTCCGTCAAGCGCTTCTCAGCGAGGCTGTCAAGTGCGTCATCAAGGGCGACGTGGCGACTGGCAAGGCCGTCCTCCACGACTATGTCAACGCGACCGTCGGATTTCAGGATCTCGATTGAGAAGCGCACGCATATCGTTGCCGATAGCCCGGTGCGGATGCTAGACCGAAATCGCAGCCCTTCCGCCGCAAAACCTCTCTAGCATCCTCACGGGGTTACAGAAATCTGAAGGTGCTCAGCTCGCGCTCCCGCTGAGGCGGTAATTAAGTTCCCTGGGCGTGTTTAAGAGAGCGTCACGAGCTGGCCAATCCACGGTTCGACGTGGAGCGACATGCCAGCATTAAAATGGGAAATTGAGACACCTACCGTGAGTCCGTCGAATAGTGATACACTGCGTGCCGTGTGGAAGGTTGGCCGGCTGGGCCGCTGCGCCAGGAGGGGTTCGTTTATCAATTGGGCCACTCCAATTCTCCTGCTGATGGCCCCCTTGTGGACCATGGCCGCAACGGCACCTTGTTGCACGGCGGACGACTACTACAGCCGAGGCCAAAAGGAATTCTCTAAGCGCCACTGGAACGGCGCCATTGCCGACTTCACCAAGGCCATCCGGCTTCGACCGGACCACGCGGAGGCCTACTACTGGCGCGGCGTGGCCCAGAACTCCAAGGGAGCCAAAAGCAACCCGCTCGAGGCGATAGCAGACTTCACCCAAGCCATCCAGCTCAAACCCGACTATGCGGACGCTTACTTCAGCCGCGGCTATGTGAAGAAGCTCAGAGGCGACTTGGACGGGGCTATCGCCGACTGTAGCAGGGCGATCGGACTCAAACAGGCTCTAGCTTACCTGCCGGGCTGCAAAATCGAGCCAAGGTCGACCTCGAGGGCCGTCGTGGAGTTTGACCCACCTCACAACATGACTTGGCGGTCAGGGGAATACCAGTGGGACGCCACGTTCAGAGAGACGGGAGGCAAGTCAGGCTTCAGACTGACAGCGACCGACTTCTACATCTTGAGCGTCAGCGGCGCCAAGTGGAGCAACAATTGGAGGCCTTCGGTCGACGTAAAAGCCGGCGGAAGCGCCGACGTCCACTGGTGGGTGGACAGGTCGGAGAAGTGGGCTGGAGGAAAGTTCCATTGTATTTGGGGTCGGCCAAGACGATGCGGGATCCTCCATCACAATAGAGCAGTGGGTGTCGATTCCGTTCAATTGAAGAGTTGGTTCCGTGTCACCGCCTGCTACCGGTCTCCGGCCTGAGGTAAACAAGAGCGGCTCAAGCGATCTTCATAGTCTTTGGCGCTGTCTCAGTTCCGCCACATCCGCGGGATCTCGTACCTCTTGATCTTCTCGTACAACGTCGACCGGTCGATCCCCAACGCCGCCGCGGCCTCTTTGATGTTCCCGCTAGTCCGCTGAATCGCCGCCGCGATCGCCTGCCGCTCCAGTTCCTGCAGCGTCACATTCACCGGAACACGCCCGTTGCCGCCCGACTCCATCTTCCGCGACAGGAATCCGAAGTCGTCCTCCGTCAACACGCGCGCCTTGGCCGTCACGATGGCCCGCTCCACGGCGTTCTCCAGTTCCCGCACGTTGCCCGGCCAGTCGTAGTCCATCAGCAGCTTCAGCGCGCCCGCGGAAATCTCCGCCACATCCTTGCCGAGTTCGTGTGACAGCCGCTCCACGAAATCGCCCGCCAGCAGCGGGATATCGTCGCGCCGCTCGCGCAGCGGCGGCAGCCGGATCTCGATCACGTTCAGCCGGTAATACAAATCGTCGCGGAACTCGCGGTCTTCCACGGCCTGCTGCAAATCGCGATTGGTGGCCGCTATCACCCGCACATCCACGCGCACTTCCTCTGAGCCACCCACGCGATAGAAGCAGCGCTCCTGCAGCACGCGCAGCAGATCGGCTTGCAGCTTCGGCGAGATGTCGCCAATCTCATCCAGGAAAATCGTGCCGCCGTCGGCCAGCTCGAACTTGCCCTTCTTCTGCGACACTGCGCCGGTGAACGATCCCTTCTCATGCCCGAACAACTCGGATTCGAGCAGCGTCTCCGCCAGCGCCGCGCACGAAACGGCCACGAAGGGTTTGGCCGCGCGCTCGCCAGAATTGTGAATGGCGCGCGCGATCAATTCCTTGCCCGTGCCGCTCTCGCCGCGGATCAGCACCGTGCTGCGCAGGCTGGCTACCTCCCGCGCCAGGTCCAGAATCTCCCGCATGCGCGCGTTCTTGCTGATGATGTCGCCGTAGCGGTATTGGCGGCTCAGCTTCTTGCGCAGGATGGTATTCTCGCGTTGCAGATTCTTGACCTTGATGATGCGCTCCACCAGCAGCGAGATTTCTTCCGGGTTGCACGGCTTGACGATGTACTCCTGCGCGCCTTCCTTCATCGCGGTGATCGCTGTATCCACCGTGGCGTAGGCTGTAATGATGATGATCGACGCATCCGCGTGCATGCGCCGGATCTCCATCATGGTCTCGATGCCGTCCATGCCGCCCGGCATCTTCAGGTCGATGAAGTAGATCGCGTAGTCTTTCGCGGCGGCCTTTTCAATGGCCTCCCTGCCGGAGGATGCCGTATCCACCGCATAGCCGTCCTCGCGCAGCCAGGCGGCCAGGGACTCGCACATGACCTCCTCGTCATCAACCGTCAAGATTTCCCAACGCGTCTTCATGCCCGTTCCGCTCCCGCCGCCGCCAGCGCCGGTTCTTCCGCGTTGCCCGATACCGGCAACGTCACGGTGAAGGTCGCCCCTTCGCCCGGCTTGCTGGTCACCGCGATATCGCCGCCATGCGCTTCCACGATCCCGTACGAGACCGCCAGTCCCAACCCGACTCCCTTGCCCTCCGGCTTGGTGGTGAAGAATGGATCGAAGATCCGGCTCAGATTCTCCGCCCGCACGCCTTCGCCATTGTCCTCGACCGAAAGCGTCACCGCCACGCCGTTGTGCGCTCGCCGGGTGCGCACGGTCAGCCGCCGCTCCCCGCGCGAATGCGTAGCCTCCGCCCCGTTCAACACCAGGTTCAACACCACCTGCTGGATCTGGGAACTATCGCACCGAACCGCCGGAAGATCGTCCGCCAAGTCCGTATTCACGGTCACGTTCCCCAGTTTCAGTTTGTGCGAAGTCAGCGACAACGTGGTCTTCACGATGCGATTCAGATCCGCCTCGGCCCGCTGTGGCTTGGACCGGCGCGAAAACGACAGCAGGTCCGAAACGATCCGGCCCACGCGCGAGGTCTCCTGCACCACTTGCGAAAG
>JBEKPZ010000108.1:0-20900 GCA_049520215.1 Bryobacteraceae bacterium
AACATCACGCGCCATCTGGAAAATGGCATGCAGCCCTTTGCCGCGGCGCTGAAAGGCGCGGAGGAAATCGGTTTCACCGTCTTCACCATCAGCATTTCGCTGATTGCGGTCTTTATCCCACTGCTGTTGATGGGCGGAATCGTCGGCCGTCTCTTCCGCGAATTCGCCGTCACTCTCTCGACGGCCATTTTCGTGTCCATGATCGTCTCACTGACCACTACGCCGATGATGTGCGCCTACCTGCTGAAGAACGAGCGCACGCAAACACATGGGCGCATTTTCACGGCCAGCGAAAAGTTTTTCGAGTGGGTGCTGTCGTTGTATCGCGGCAGCCTGCGTTGGGTGCTGGATCATCCGACTCCCATGCTGGTGGTACTCTTCCTGACCATTGCGCTGAATGGGGTGCTGATCGTCAAGATACCCAAGGGCTTTTTCCCGCAGGAGGACACGGGAGCGATCACCGGCGCGGTGCGAGGGCCGCAGGATGCATCTTTCCCGGCGATGAACGACTCCATTCAGAAGATCGTTGCCGTGATCGAGAAAGATCCTGCGGTGGCGAATGTAATTGCGTTCACCGGCGGCAATGGAGCCACCAATACAGGCTCCCTATACATTGCGCTGAAGCCATTGGCGGCGCGCGACGCCAGTGCCGCTCAGATCATCAACCGCCTGCGCCCGAAATTGAGTCGTCTGCCGGTGGCTTCCGCGTTCCTCCAAGCCGTGCAGGATCTGCGCATCGGCGGGCGGTCCAGTAATGCGATGTACCAGTACACCAGCCAATCCGACAATATACAGGAGCTTTCCACGTGGGGGCCGGTCCTGCTGAACGGCATGCAGCGCCTGCCCGGTCTGCAGGACGTCAGCTCGGACCAGCAGAATGGCGGCCTCGATGAGCTGATGACCTTCGACCGGGTCACGGCGGCAAAGCTCGGACTTACCATACAGTCCCTGGACTCGGAGTTATACAGCGCATTCGGCCAATCGGAAGTATCCATCATCTACACGCAGTTAAATCAGTATTACGTGGTGCTGGAGGCCGCTCCCCAGTATGGGCAGAGCCCGGAAGGACTGAAAGACATCTACCTTCCGGCATCCGGCGGCAGCATTCCGCTGCGCGCGGTGGCCAAGGGCCAATCCAACACGATACCACTGGCCGTGAACCATACGGGCTTATTCCCGTCGATCACCGTGTCTTTTAACCTGGCGCCAAACCTGTCTTTGAGCGATGCCACCGCGAGCATCGGCGCGCTTCAAAAGAAACTGGGCAAGCCTTCCACGATTCAAGGATTTTTTGCGGGCACGCTGCTGGCGTACCAGCAGTCGCTCAGCACCGAGCCCATACTGATTCTGACGGCTCTGCTGGCGGTGTACATCGTTCTCGGAATTCTGTATGAGAGCCTGGTCCATCCGCTGACCATCATCTCCACTCTGCCATCGGCGAGCGTAGGCGCCATGCTGGCACTGATGCTCTTCAAAGTGGATCTGAACGTCATTTCCATTATTGGCATCGTGCTGCTGATCGGGATCGTAAAAAAGAACGCCATCATGATGATCGATTTCGCTCTGCAGGCGGAGCGCGAGGAGGGAAAGAGCACAGCCGACGCGATCTTTGAAGCGTGCATGTTGCGTTTCCGTCCGATCCTGATGACCACGATGGCTGCGTTACTGGGAGCTCTGCCGTTGGCGCTGGGGACGGGTATGGGGTTTGAGCTCCGCCGGCCCCTTGGCATCACAATTGTCGGAGGGCTGATTTTGAGTCAGTTACTCACGTTCTATACAACGCCGGTCCTCTATCTGGCATTCGACCGGCTGCGGCTACGGATGCGGGGAAAGCAGCACTCGCTCGCCGGCCATGGGGCGGGGCCGGCCCCCAGCGCCGCGGTTTAATGAGAGCGATTATGGGGCGCATAAGATTATGACTTCTCCACGCAGTGCAGTTACCAGCCACGCGGCCTGTGCCGCGGCGATCTGCATCTCTCTACTGAGCGGCTGCAATGTGGGGCCCAAATACGCCCCGCCCGCCGCTCCCGCTCCGCCGGGTTTTAAGGAGGCCGCTCCCGCGGCTTACAGCGCGGCGCCGCCGGGCACATGGCAGCCTGCGCAGCCTCAGGATGCGGCGCTCAAGGGGAAGTGGTGGGAGATGTTCAAAGAACCCGAACTCAACGCGCTCGAAGATCAGTTGAACATCGACAACCAGAACATCGCGCAATACTTCCAAAACTTCATGGCGGCCCGGGCGCAAGTGAGCGAGGCTCGTGCCGGCTACTTTCCCACCGCTACGGTGAATCCCTCGTACACTAGGACCTCGGTGGGCACGGCCGCCGGGAGTACGGCAACTGCAACCGGCGGGACGACGAGCGTTTCAACGACGGGCGTTGCGCCGGCGAAAGGACGCACCACCATCAGCGATTTCTCCCTGCCGTTCGATGTATCGTGGGAGCCGGACCTATGGGGCCGCGTCCGCAATACGGTCAGCGAGTATCGATACGCCGCCCAGGTGAGCGCCGCGGACCTCGAAAACGAGCGTCTCACGGAGCAGGCCGATCTGGCGGAGTATTTCTTCGAACTCCGCGGGCAAGATGCACTGCAGGATCTGTATAACCGCACCATCGAGGCCGACCGTCAGGCGCTCGCCCTTACCCGCGCACTATATGAAACCGGCATCGACAACCAGGAGGCCGTGGCTCAGGCGGAGGTGACGCTCGCAGACGCGGAGGCGGCGGGGATCGGCATTGCCGTGAACCGCGCCTTGTATGAGCATGCCATTGCCACGCTGATCGGCAAGTCCGCTTCAACGTTTTCGATGCCTGTGAAACTCCTGAGTACGCCGGTTCCGGCGATCCCTGTCGGCGTGCCTTCGCAGTTGCTGCAACGGCGCCCGGATATCGCGGCGGCGGAGCGCACCATGGCCCAGGCCAATGCCATCATCGGAGTTCAGAAGGCGGCCTACTACCCGACGCTGAGCCTCACGGGAAGCGGTGGGCTTCAATCGTCTGCCATCGCGAAGTTATTTTCGTTGCCCGCGCTTTTCTGGTCGCTGGGGGCTTCGGCCTCCGAGACGATCTTCGACGCCGGCCTGCGCCGAGCTACGGTAACTCAGTACACGGCAGTCTATAATGCCGACGTCGCCGCCTATAAGCAGACCGTGCTCACGGCGTTTCAACAGGTGGAAGACTACATAGCGACTCTGCGCGTGCTTTCGCAGCAGATCGCCCGTGAAGATGCGGCGGTACAGGCAGCGCAAAGATACGTCGACATCGCCACGGCGCGGTACCAGACCGGTCTGGATCCCTACCTTAACGTTTTGATTGCGCAGGATATTCTGTTGGGCGATCAGCAGGCGCAGGTGACTCTGCGCATGAGCGAGATGACAGCGGCGGTTCAGTTGATCGAGGCGCTTGGAGGGGGATGGGACGTCGCGCAGCTTCCCACGGCATCGCAGGTTACGTCAAAAGAGACGCCGGGACAGGCCGCCAAGACTCCATAGCGCGAAATCATGCGGCAGCACCGCCGTCGTCGCACTGGCCCGTAAAGGCACAGCGAAGAAAAGGGCAAGCCTTATCTTATTGAGGCTCGCATAATACAGTGACAGCAACTTAGTCAATGGGGGGCGGGCAATTTTGCCCGCCCCACGTCAGCCCCGATCCAGAGAGGCACATTTCACGCGAAAACCGTCACTGTATTACGCGAGACTTAATAGAATGGATGAATGGAACATTTCGGGGACCGTGCCGGCGCGGAACTGGCGCGCGTGGTGGATGCGGCGGAAATGGCGCTGCGGCAAGTGAGCGAAGAGGAGAGTGGACGGCCGGTATTGGCCGGCGGCTGGTCGCGGAAGCAAGTGTTGGGACACCTGATCGAGTCCGCCTCGAACAATCACCAGCGATTCGTTCGGGCGGCGCTAGCCGATGCCTTGGAGTTCCCCGCCTACGATACGCCCGGCTCGGTGCGCGTAGAGGCGGTGGAAAGCGCCGGCTGGAAGCTGCTGGTGGACCTTTGGGCGAGTTACAACCGTTATCTGGTCCACGTGATTCGCCACCTGCCCGCCGCCAAGTTGGACGTAGTCTGCCGGATCGGGGTGAATGCGCCGGTTTCGCTGCGGTACCTGGTGGAGGACTATGTGCGGCACCTGGCGCACCACCTGGATCAGATCGGCGTGGCCACGGGGCGGTGACGGCCGAGCCAACGGCTCCAGGCGACGACTCCCAACTCGGGTTGCGGGGGATCGGGCAGCATGGACAGGAACTCGAGCTGATGGCCATCCGGATCGTTAAAGTAGACCGATGCTGCCGGCATCCAGGCGAGCACCACCGGTTCATCGGCGGCGGTACCCGCAAAGTCGCGCGGGGTGACGTTTGCCGCGCGGAGGCGCGCGGGCGCTTCGAGCAGATCCGGTAATTCCACGGTGAAGGCAAGATGCAGCTTCATCTGCACGGGAGCGGTTCCTACCTCCCACAATCCCAACATGGCTTTGCCGGGCGCGCCGATCCAGTAAAAGGCGACCTTGCGTTCGGGGAAGACGCGAGCCAGTTGCAGGCCTAAGATGCCGCCATAGAAGTCCATCGAGAGTTGCAGGGCGGCGACGGTGAGGTGAGTTTCGAAGAGGCCGTTTATGGGAACGATCATCAATCCTCGGCGAAGGGCGGTCAGGCTATCACGCCAGCGGCTTTGTATCGTGTAGCGCGGGATGCCTCGCGCGGCCGGGGCGGCTTCACTTCAGCAATTCGTCTACGTTTCTGGCGTCGAGCACGCGCTCACTCAGATCTTCAAGCTCGGACGTCGAGAGCACCTCCAGTTTTTCGCCGGCCCAGATCGGGAGGGCACCGAAGCGCTTCTCAATCAGCCGTCTCAGGACGGTGCGTTCGCCTGTTTGCAGACCCTCCTGACGGCCCTTCAGAAACACGGGACCTAATACTTCGTTTTCCAGGATATCGATGTGAATCGGCATTTTTCGCGCCTCCCGCTCTACGGTCTTTGCCAAGCGCCGCAATCCGGCCAGAATCAACAACTGGGCCAGCGCCGTCTCCCGCTCCGCCACAGCCAGGCCCGCGATCCGCTCCACAATCTTGCGTACCGCTCCTTCATGGTCTCGCAATCGCGCCAGAATCGCAATTACATTGTCTCCGACGTCCTCGCTTTCCAGCAGGCGATCCCCGTCCAGTGTGCGAATGTCGATCAGGCGGTACTGGAACAACACGCCGGGACCGCGGAGTTCGTTCTCCATTCGCAGGGCCGGCTCGCCCACATACAAAACGATCTGGCGCGGGAATCGTTCGAACAGCCGGAAGACGCTCAGGCAGTACTCGGCCATGCGCAGCGGCATGGCTGAATCGTTGCCGCTTTGCAGTTCGACGTGGACCAAACCGCCGTCGACGGTTTCGCCGAGAAGATCCAGCCGCAGGTTCCGCACTTTTGGCAGTTCCACATCCAACCATTTCGCGACCACCGTTCCGGTCAACTCGCGCATGGTGAGCGCGGCTGAACCTTGAAATAGTAGTTTTAGGGCGACGTCGTATTCCTGCATGCAGTTGCGCTTACGGAAAAGAGTGGAATACTCGCGGTGTTTCTCTCATCCGCGATGAATGCGGGCGCTATGCCGTCACAAGCGCCTTCAGATTCCGGCCGCAGATGACACTCGCTTCGTGCTTGTCGCCGCGCGGTCCCTGCCAGTGCGTCTCCAGGCTGATCCAACCTTTGTAACCAACGTCCGCAAGCGCGCGGATCTGGCCCTTCCAATCGATGCCACCTTCGCCCAGCGCGCACCAGATGGGACGGTGGCCCTCCACGCGGCAATCCTTGGCGTGCACGTGGACGATGCGCTCGACGGGCAGGCGGCGGTAGCCATCCGGGAACGGCGTCTCGCCGGAGACGTAGGCGTTGGCCGGATCCCAGACCACCTTCAGATTGGGATGCGCCGCCGCTTCCAGCAGCCGCGCCGTCTCCGCGCCCGTGGCAATGTTGCAGGCGTGCTCGTTCTCGATGCCGATGGTGCGCCCGTGAAGCGCGGCTTGCGCGGCAAGGTGTTCCAAAACGCGCGCGACGCGCTCGAAGCAGGCGTCCGGTTGCACCGCGCGCCAATACGAGAAAACGCGAACGATGCGCGCGCCGGTGCGCTCCGCGATGTCGAGCGCGCGGTCCGCCAAGCGCGGCTGATCCTCGAAGGTGTGGGTGGCAGCGAACACGTCCTGCTGGAAACGGGCGTCCACTTCGGGCGAGTTTGGCAGGACGCATTTCAGCAGGGGGGAGGCGATGGAGACGATTTCGAGACCGTGGCGCGCAACGATTTCGCTGGCTCGGTCCAGTTCAAGGTTGCTCAGGTCGATGATGTTCTTGCCGAACAGCATGCGCAGTTCGGCTCCGGTCATGCCGATTTCCGCCATACTGCGGACTGCGGTTTCGAGGTCTTGCGAGAATTCGTCGGTGATGGCGGCGATGGGAAAGAGTTGAGTCATTGAGTCTCCAATCACACGCTAAAGCCTGTGCCACCAGGGAGTTTAGCTTCGCATGCGCAATAAGAGATAGAGGCCGGTGAGGGAGAAGAGCGCATCGGGCGACCAGGCCGCGATGGCGGGCGGCAACTGGTTCACATCCCCGATCTTTTCGAACAGCAGCCCGATACCCCAATAGGTGATGGCGATGCCGATGCTCACCCCGATTCCCGCCATGGCGCCGCGATTGCCCACCAGGAACGCGAACGGGATGGAAATCATGGCCATAATCAACACGAACAGCGGCACCGAAAATTTCTGGTAGAACTGCACGCGCAGCTTCACGGTGTTGAATCCGCTCTGCTGCAGATCGCGGATGTAACTGTCCAGCTCTTGAAAGTTCATCTGCGAATCCTGCTTCACCTCTTTCAAGAAATAGCTGGGAGGCTCGTTCAACTCCGCGAAGGTCTGCGCCTGGAAAGCCGTCAAGGGCACGCTCATGTTGCCGTGAAACTCGCGCCGCCAGCCGTTTTCGAAAACCCACGTCTTGAGCGATGCCTGCCAATGCGCACGCTCGGCGGAAATCTGGCGCACCAATTGGTAGGTGTTGGGCTCCAGCTCGTAGACGATCACGCCGCCCATGACATTCTCGTCCCTGTCGAAAAACTTGTAGTAATAAATGCGCGGTCCTTTTCCGAAAATCCACTTACGCTGCGGACTGAGATAGGTCTGCACGGCGCGGCCCTTGATCTCGTTGCGCAGGGCGTCCTGCCGGCGGTTGGCTTCCGGCACGTAGTAATGATCGAATGCGAACAGGCCGCCGGAGAGGAAGGTGCTGGCCACCAGGATGGGAATCGCCAGACGGTACAGGCTGACGCCGCAGGCCTTGAAGGCGGTCACCTCGTTATGCTTGGTCAACATACCGAAGGTCACCAACACGCCGACCAGCACGCTGATGGGCAGCGTCTTATAGATCAACTGAGGGGTCAGGAAGAAGAGATAAGTGAAGACCTTCGCCAAGGGAATCCGGTTTCGTACGATATCGCCGAGCAACTCGAAGAAGTTGTAAATCTGACTCATCGATACGAAGCTCGCCAGCAGCATGGTGAAGTAGAACGCGAAGTTAGTAAGAATGTAGGTATCCAGGATCTGGGGCAGCAAGGGCCAGCGAAAGGTTCTGGCCGGCGCGCCCGGTACGCGTTCCGGGACGAAGCGCGCGCGCAGGCGATTCAGGGCGGTGCTGAAAACGTCTTTCAACCCGCCGACAAAATCGCGCCCGCCGGGCTTTTCCATGAGCGCCACGGAGATCAACCCGGCCACCAGGAAGGCGCCATTCGGCAGCCAGAGCGCCACTTCCACCGGCAGCGTTCTGGCGCGGGCCAGGCTCACCAGGGTGATGAAGGCCAGGTAATAACAGAAGAATGCCAGAAAAACGGCGGTCACGTATCCGCCGGATTTGCCGCCCTTGCGCGAGGACACTCCCAGCGGAATGCCCACCAGAGCCAGCACCAGACAGGCAATGGGCAAGGCCAGCCGTTTATGGAACTCGATGCGGGCTTCCACCCAGTCCGCGCCGGTGGCCGAGTAGCGCCGCAACTCGCGCGTGTTCATCTCGCTGAAGGGCTTGCGTGCGCCTGGCACGGGAGGCGCCGCATAAAGCGCCTGAGCCACGGCGGGCGAAAAGCTGTCGTAGCCTTTCAGGTCCTTGCCCATCTCGTGAGTTCCGGCGTTGCGCATGGTAAGCTGCAAGCGGTTGTGCTCGGGATCGGGCACCGCGATGGCTTCGCGCGCCACGGTGATGAGCGGGCCGGCGGCCTTGTCGCCCATGCCGCTGGTGCGCTGTTCCGGGGGCGTGAGATCGGCCAGGAAGACGTTGCGCCAAACCACCACCGCGCCGGGCCGCACGTCGCCCACGTACAAAATCGTATTGGGGAAATCCTCGTCGAATACGCGCGGCTGGATGTCGGCGCTGACCTCGGAAGCGGAGAGCTTGTCTATAATGTCTTTGCTGACGCGCACCGAAAGGGGCGTCAGCCGCAGGGTCATGGTTCCAGCCACCAGCATGGCGATGAAGGCGAACAGCATTACCGGCAACACCACTCTGCGGCTGGAGCAGCCGGCGGCGCGCATGGCGGTGATCTCGCCGTCGGTGGCCAGGCGCCCCAACCCTACCAGGATGCCCACCAGCGTGCCGAACGGGATGGTCAGCGGCAACAGCGGCGGCAGCGAGAGCGCAAACAGATAGAGAATCGTCTCCGGCCGCGGAGAGCTGCGCACCAGCACCTCAAACAACTTGCCGACACCCTGCAGGAAAATGATGGACGTCGCCAGTGCCATGCCCAGCAGCGAACTGGAGATGATCTCGCGGAAGATGTAGCGGCCCAGGATGCGCATGGCGGTTACCGGGGGATTTCCCCGATTCTCAATTCCGGGGCCGGCACGATGGGGAGCTTGGGCAATTCCTCTTCGAGCGGATGCAGTTCCACGTCGTCGATCAGCACGGAGGGCGCGATGGCGCAGGTCGCCGCCACATAGCCTGCGCCACCGATCACCGCGAAGGGCGCCTGGTTATTCAGGAATTCGAACACGTTGTTATCGTCGCCCGCCGCCAGGATATCCTTGAGCGAGCGCGCGTTCAGGCCGCGGAAGCGCAGGCCGCGGGTCAATTCCTCCCTGCCATCCGGATACACTTTGTACACCAGCACCGGCGCGCTCACTGCATGGCCGCCCGCTTGTGCGGCGTTGCCCAGCAGCCGCCGGATTTCTTCGAGCGATGCGGACGACGGAAAATCCATGCGGCGCACGATCAGGCCATAGGGCTTGTTGCGCTGCTTGCACATTTCGATCAGTTTCTTCTTGAGGTCCGGCACCGGCACGGTTTCGGTGGCGCGCACAAACAGGTTGCCAATGGCCGCTCCATTCGCGCCAAAGCTGCCGGGCAAACGCGCCCTTCCATTGGAGCCGGCAAAACCCGCAACCGGCTGGCGCGTGAGCAGAAAGGCCTTCAGCACTCCCTTCTCCACCAGCGGCAGCGGCCGGGGCGCCACGCCCTCGCGATCCACTTCGTAGCTGCCGAAAAGCGGACGGCCCCGCCATTCCTGCTGCGTCGGGTCGTCCACCACGTCGATCCATTCCGGCAGAATGCGCGCGCCCTGGCGGCCCTCCAACTCGCTGACCTGTACAGGGGTGTTGCGGCCCGGATCCATCACGGGCCGGCGACTGAGGGCCAGATTGCGTCCCAGAACTTCGGCGAAGAGTTGCGCGCCGGCCGTGCCTTCAAATAGCACGGGACCGGAATAGTCCTCGCCTTTGGGTGCGCCGGCGCGGGCGGTGAGGCTTTTCGCCAACGCATCGACTCGCTCCCGGAGTTCCGGATCGGCCGGCATCCGGTTGAAATCGAGCGACTGAAATACCACCGCGTCATGCAGCACCATGCCATCCGGCGCCTGGGCTTCGGCGCGCACCAGCAGGTAGATCAGATTATCCGGCGTGCGGACTTCGGCGCCCTCGGAGTTCAGGTAGTAGTGCGCGGTTTGGACGGCGCTCAGTTCCACGCCCGAGTTTTTCACCGCGGGGTAGGCTTCGAAGATGGCCGAAACGTTCCGTACCCGTGCGATCCAGGCGTCTTCATCGAGCGGAATGCGCCGGATCTCCAAAATCTTTTTCAACGGCTCGGCTTTGGCAAAATCGTCCAGCGGCTGGTTGACGGCGACGTTGTTCAGCGCGGCCCGCTTGCGCGAGATGGCCTCGACCGCCGATTTGTACGCGCTATCGGTGGCCAGCCACAGAAAGCGCCGCATGACTCCGTAGGAGCTTTCGAGGGGGAAGCGCTCGATATCGTAGTGCGTGCCGAAATGGTAGCCGCTGCCCACATAATCGGTATTGTCGAATTTGTAGTCGCCCACCCGCACCTTGATCTCTGGAAGGCGAAACCGGTCGCGCCGCACGGAAACGAGGCCGTAAAGGCTGGCGGAGACTTCAAAACTGTCGCCATCCTCGAGGGTGTACTCGATGAAGTAGGGCGCTTCCAGGCTGAGCACTTTCAAGCCGCGGGACCGGCTCAACTCATCGCGCATGGCGCGCAGGATGGGGTCGGGGGTGGGTTGGGCCAAGGCGGCGGAGGCCGCCAGCAGCAGCACTAGCGCCTGTCCCGAGGCTGAGCGGGCGAGGGGGAGAGGGGGCGAGAGGGCGAGGCGGCTCACTGGCCCTCCAGCGGGAACGGCAGCAGCGGCGGCCGATCTTGCGATTTGTTTTTCTTCTCGATTTCGATTTCCGACACCAGCAGCGCCGGCGAGACGGCTGAGACCGGCACGCTGCCCGATTCGGCGCCACAGTAGCCGTTGAAGACCTGCGACCGGTCCGACGTGGCCAGGATTTTGGCAAAGCTGGCGAGCGGCGTGCCGACGATGTCCGCGCCGCGGATCAATTCGTCCGGCCGCCCGTCCGGATAGACCTTGTACACAATGATCGGGATCACCTTGAAGGCTTGCACTCCCTGCCGCCCGGTGTTGGTGACGCCGCCGATGACGTCGCGGAAATAGAGGCCGTAGGGTTTGTTCTGGCGCTTGATTTCCTCCACCAGCATTTCGCGCAGGCGGGCCTCGGGGACGGCGTGCGAGGATTCTACCAGCAGGTTCGATTGCCGCGAGACCACTTCCAGGCCCGGCTGGCGGCGGCCGTGGCCGTTGGAGTGGTCGAAGCCCTGGATCGGCGACCGGGACATCAGAAACGACTTCAGCACGCCGTTCTCGACCACGGTAATGGGACGCGCGGCGATGCCTTCGTCATCATATGTGTACGATCCATTCAGCTCGATGTTGCCGGATTTGTTGCGCGTGGGATCGAAGACCACCGACAGAAAATCCGGCAGCACTTTGGCGCCCACGCTCTTGGTGAAGGTCTGGCCTTCCTGCTCGTCCTTCTGGCGATGGCCTTCCACGCGGTGTCCGAAGATTTCGTGAAAGAAGACGCCGGCGGCGCGGCCCGAAAAAATCGCAGGGCCGGCGAAGGGCTCGGCCTCGGGCGCTATCAGCAACGCTTTCAAGTCCTGGGCCACGCGCTGGACGGCGGCGGCGAGGATTTCGTCGCGCGGCAGGCCGCCCGGATCGGTGGCTTCGAAGGTTTCGCCGGTGGCCAGGTCCGTGCCATCCATGGCCTTGGCCTGCGCGTTCACGATCACCCGCGCGAATCCCCGCCCGTAGCGCAGGCGGCTTCCTTCGCTGCTTACAAAATACTTGGTTTCGTTCTGGTAGGTCACCGAGACGCTGGAGGTGAGAATGCCCGGATAGTCGCTGAATTTTTCGGACAGCTTGCGCACGCGGGCGGTCCACTGGTCGGCGGCAAAGCGCGCGAGCGGAACAGCTTCCAGCCGCACCACCGGCTCCTCGCGAGAGAAATCGCTGGAAGCGTCCTGCTCGGCGACCTTCACCTCGGCATTGGTGCGGATCTTGATCAGCCGCTCGGCCGCCAGGCGGTAAGCGCGGTCGGTTTCCAGCCAGATGCGCTGTTTGATGGAACCCGGCCGATCCTCGAAAGTGAGCGGCGCGCCGGAGGTGAATTGGGTGCGCTCGCCCCGTACGCGGTGGTAATTGTCCAGCTTGGGCGAGCCCACGCGCACACACACATCCAGCCGTCGGTTCTTGCCGTGACCGTTGCTGGTGAGGGCACCGAGGGTGGCCGCCTCGCTGTGATAGTCTTCCTCGGTGACCTCATAGGAAAGAAAGTAGGGCGCCGGATCGGCCTTGGCTTTGAGCGTCGAGAAGTTGCGGTTCAACTCTTCGCTCATCGCGTCGAGAAGCACGGAGGACTGCGCCGAGGCGGCGGCCGAAATGCAGACAAAAAGGACCCCTAAGGCTGAACTGGCCACGTGAACATTAGGATAGCATGCGGTAGGCTGGGGGGCTTCGTAGCCGGCGCTAGCGGCGAAGCGGCACAAAACCGGCGCGGTGGCGCGGGCGGCCGTCTGGCTCCGGGTTTTCGATCCCGTTCGGCGACCTACTTGATTTCTTCCACGCTCTGCAGGATCTCACGAGCCTCGGCTTCCCTCTCCCGAGGCACGCGAACGCTCCACCAACCAAGAAAGTCGCCGCTCTCCTGGCGCGCGGCGGGATTCTGGTCCATGGTGAAGAAAGGTATGCGGGCTTCCTGCAACAGGCTCTTTGCCAGGCTAATTGCAATCGGACTCGTGAAGCCCGTTCGGATAAGGACGTCGAGGTCGCTTTCGTCTGACGTTGCGCCGCACCTTCCAGGGTCGTGGCAGAGACGCTTGCCTATGCCCTTTTCGAGTACCCTAGCACATCTCATATGCCGCATTCCTACTTAACGCGAGAGCAGCTTGTTTGTCGGCCTCGTGAGGTCCAGAACCAATGATGGTTGTTGCCTTCCCGGTGCGCGATGGCAGTGCAGGAGCGGCCAACGTCCATTCCCGCGCCACTGGGCGAGAAACCCGTGTCGCTCAGCAAGATGGTCCAAGAGGGCTGGCTGCGGTCCAGTGGACAGCGTCTCGAATCGCGCGCTGGATCTCCGCAGGGTTCATATCGGTATCGTAGAAATGTCCGGGCGGGACTGGGAGTCCCGCGCAGGCTGAGAGCCTGCCCCACTTGGGGTACGATGGTAGACTGCGGATCGGGATACACACATCCATTGCGGCATCGCTCGAAAACGCCGCGCTGAAAGCATCCGAGCTGGGCGCCAATACGTTCCAGATTTTCTCGTCGAGCCCGCGGATGTGGCGCGCTTCGTCGCCTGGCGCGGAACAAATCCAGTTGTTGCGGCGCGCCCGCGAGCGGCTCGACTTGTATCCGCTGGCGATTCATGCGAACTACCTGGTGAACCTGGCGTCGGTGGACCCGGCGATCCGCGAGCGGTCGATTGCCTCGTTCCGCGGCGAGTTGGAACGCGCCGCCGCTATCGGCGCCGAGTACCTTGTCCTGCATCCGGGCAGTTACAAGGGCCAGTCGCTGGAGGAAGGCATTGCGGCGTTTGTGCTGGGTTTGCGGGATGCCGCCGCGGGCGCCGCGGGCATGATGAAAACGGGAGTGACTGTGCTGCTGGAGAATACCGTGGGCAGCGGAGCGCAGATCGGCGGCCGGTTCGAAGAGCTGCGTGCCATCCGCGACTATGCGGTTCAATTGACGGACGTGCCGGTGGGCTATTGCCTGGACACCTGCCATCTGCTGGCTGCCGGCTACGACGTATCGAGCGAGGCCGGCTTGCGCGAAACCGTTCGGGAGGTCGGCCGGGTGTTGGGAATCGAGAACGTGAAGCTCATTCATGCCAACGACTCGAAGACGCCCTTCGGCTCGCACGTCGACCGGCATGCGAACATTGGAGAGGGACACATAGGCAAGGCCGGATTCCGCCGCATGCTGGCGCATCCGAAACTGCGCGGTAAGCCGTTCATCCTGGAAACTCCGGTGGAGCACGATGGCGACGACAGGCTAAACCTGGAAAACTTGAAGAAGTTAGGCGGGCGGCCTGAGAGGCCGCCGCAGGCCTTGGGCCTGCCCCACAATTTGGAAGACCTAAAGAAGCTATGCCCGAAAAGCCGTACGACCACAACGAAATCGAGTTGAAATGGCACGCGCGGTGGCAGGACGCCACCTTCTATAAGGCCGAGGCGAATTCCTCGCGGCCCAAATACTACGTGCTGGAGATGCTGCCGTATCCCAGCGGCACCCTGCACATCGGCCACATCCGCAACTACGCGATCGGCGACGCGCTGGCGCGCTACAAGTGGATGCGCGGCTTCAACGTGCTGCACCCTATGGGCTGGGACGCTTTCGGGCTGCCTGCCGAGAACGCGGCCATCGCCAACCAGCGGCATCCGCGCGACTGGACGCTCGAGAACATCGCCGCCATGAAGAAGACGCACCGGCGCTTCGCGTTCAGTTACGACTGGGACTGCGAGGTCTCCACCTGCGAGCCGGAATACTATCGCTGGAACCAGTGGTTCTTCCTAAAGATGCTGGAGCGCGGCATGGCGTATCGCAAGGAAGCGCTGGTGAACTGGTGCCCGAAGTGTTGCACCGTGCTGGCCAACGAGCAGGTGGTCAACGGCTGCTGCTGGCGGCACGAAGATACGCCGGTGGAGCAGCGCGCACTGGAACAGTGGTTCCTGCGCATCACCGATTATGCGGACGAGCTGCTGCGCGACATCGCAGATCTCGAAGGCGGCTGGCCCGAGCGCGTGCTGACCATGCAACGCAACTGGATCGGCCGGTCGGAAGGCACGGAAGCCGATTTCCGCCTGGAAAGCGCGGGAGGGCCGGGCGCGGCCATACGGGTTTTCACCACGCGCGTGGATACCATCTTCGGCGCCACTTGCGTGATTCTGGCGCCGGAGCATCCGCTGGCCGCGCAGTTGCTCGATCCAGAAGGACAGGCGCGCGCCAAGCGAATGGTCGACGCGCGCGCCAACGCCGATCCCGGCGATATCGTGAAGGAGGGCTTCTTCACCGGACACTATGCCATCAACCCGTACAGCGGCGAAAAGACGCCGGTATGGATCGGTAACTTCGTCCTGATGGGCTACGGCACCGGCGCGATCATGGCCGTGCCTGGGCACGACGAGCGCGATTTCGAATTCTGCACCAAGTATGGAATCCCGATTCGCCCGGTGATCCGCCCGGTGGATGGCGAGCTGGCGCGTCTGGAGGACATGCGGGGCGCTTTCACCGACGATGGCGTGGTGGAGAACTCCGGCAAATGGTCCGGCCTGCCGAGCGCCGAGGCCCGCCGGCGCATGAACGCCAAAGCTGAGGCGGAAGGATTCGGCAAAGCGGCGGTGACGTTTCGCATTAAGGACTGGGGCATCTCGCGACAGCGCTACTGGGGCACGCCCATTCCGGTGATCCATTGCGCCGGCTGCGGCGTGGTGCCCGTGCCGGAGAGCGATCTGCCCGTGGTGCTGCCGCTGAACGTGCAGTTCACCGGGAAGGGCCGCTCGCCGCTTGAAGAGGTGCCGGACTTCGTGAATGTGAAATGTCCGCGATGCGGCAACCCGGCGCGCCGCGAGACCGACACGATGGACACGTTTGTCGATTCGTCCTGGTATTTCTACCGCTACTGCGACGCGCGCAACGATACCATGCCGTTCGATCCGGCGAAGGTCGCCTACTGGTTCGAGATCGACCAATACATCGGCGGCGTGGAGCATGCCATCCTTCACCTGATCTATTCGCGGTTCTTCACCAAGATGATGCGCGATATCGGCCTGGTGAAGAATGCGGAGCCGGTGAAGCGGCTCTTCACGCAGGGCATGGTGATTGCCGACGGCGCCAAGATGTCGAAATCGAAGGGCAACGTGGTGAGCGCCGATTCGCTGGCCGACCGCTATGGGGCAGACACCGCGCGCCTGTTCATCCTTTTCGCCGGGCCGCCGGAAAAGGAAGTGGACTGGCGCGACGAACGCGCCGAAGGCATTTACCGTTTTCTCGGCCGCGTGTACCGTTTCGCCACGCGCAATGTAGAGCGCGCGCAGACGGGTGGCAATGGCGGCGCGCCCGAAGCGGACCGCAAGATCCTGCGCAAACTGCACCAGACCATCCGCAAGATCACCGAGGATTTCGAATCTCGCTGGCATTTCAATACTTCGATCTCCGGCATTATGGAGCTGGTGAACGATCTGTACGCGGAAGAGGCGCGGCTCTCCGGCGCCACAGTGGCCGAGGTGCTGGAGAAGCTCACGCTGCTGCTAGGGCCGTTCGCGCCTTACCTCGCGCAGGAGATTTCGGAGGAGCTGGGCCGCGAAGGTGTCGTGTTCCGCGAGACGTGGCCCGCCTACGATCCCGAACTGGCCAAGGAAGACCTAGCCGAAATCGTGGTGCAGGTGAACGGCAAGCTGCGCAGTCACATCCACGCGCCGTTCGGCACGCCGGGCGACGTGCTGAAAGCGCGCGCGCTGGAGGATTCCAAGGTCCGCGCATTTATCGAGGGCAAGCAGATTGTGAAGGTGATCGTGGTGCCGGACAAACTGGTCAACATCGTGGTGGCTGGGGGGCGGAGTGGGGCGGCCTGAGAGGCCGCCGCAGGCCGAGGGCCTGCCCCACAGTGAAACATATTATGGTTAAGAGGAAGGCGAATCGGCAATGACGGAAGACGACAAGGACAAGGCTAAAGCGGCTGCGGTCACCGGAGTCGGGGCCAGTGTCGGGGGCGCGGGTGGCGCCACCGTGGGCGTTTTGGAACTTGCCGCGCGGGGTGTGGCGACCGGTTTTTCCGCTGGCCTGGTGATCGGCGCCGGGGCGGCGGCTGGAGCCGGTCTGGCCTACGGGATCTATCGTTTTCTTAAGAAACGCAAGTCCTGACCTCGCGGCAGCCAGGCGGCCTGAGAGGCCGGGCCCAGAGGGCACCCCGGCCAGGGGCCTATCGCGGGTAAAAAAGGCATAAATATCGCTCATTCGGACCACAGTCTAAAGTCTGTGCCACCGGTTATCAATGACTTAGCGGCAGTTGGCACGCCTTCAGCCTGTGAGGGCCTTTTTCAGCATCCTGCCAGGGCGAAATTAAACCGTGTTTGGCCCCTCGGGCAGCGAGTCGAGTTCGATTACTCTACCCGACTGAGTCGTCGCCCACGGCTCCAGGAAGATTTGCAGATGTGCCGCTTCGACTCCGTTCGGTTGGCCAGGCCATGGCGCGAGCACGCCTCCGCTGGCGGCGCGTGCAAGCACGTCACCCACTTGGAGTTGCAACGCCGAACGGTAGCGGGGTTCGTCATAAGGCGAAAATAGAACCTGCACCCCGGGCAACACCGCAGAGGTTAATCCCTCCAATAGTTCTTGGACCGAGCGCAGTTCAACAGGAGCAGCCGTCATCCAGGTCAGATCGAGCACGTCGCTGAGTCGCAAGTGGTCTTTTGCGCCGCGGAAGGTGTCTCGGAAGGTCTGCTCGTCCTGGCTTTCCTGGAGACGTTCGTAGATGCTCTGCATACTTCCGCTCTCGGTTGGCCGCACAATTGCCCGACTCGCCCGCAGAAACGCTCCAGGACGCCCCTCGGCAAACCCGGGCGGCAAAGCGTTTCGCAGTCGATCGGCTTGATCACCCTTGAAGGTCACAAGACGCACGGCCGCCTCAGCGGCATCCATATTCCAATCCTGAAAGTGCGGCAAGGCCTTGCGAATTGCAGCCGCGATCGCACCGGTTGGCTGAGTCGGATCAGATGCGCGGCCGGAGGGGTGCAATAATCGCTTTGCTATCTCGGGAAGGAATCCCGCATCCGACAGAGCCCCTTGTTGCCCAAAGAACTTATCGATCAGTTCGCTGGGCACCGGGCGAAGCGCCAGGGACCCTCGGAGCGCCTGGTAAATCTCGCCCCTATCCATCATCGCCTTGAATCTCTGTATATCGCGCTTTCTTTCCTCGTCCATTCGCCTGCTCCCGTTTAAGAGTTTCTCGACAGTGGCACGGAGTCGAACGCGGCCGTCGTGGAGTCTGCGCCGCAGCGTACCAGGTGGAATATCGATGAATCGCGCGGCGATCTCCGGCTCGTAGCCTTCAAAGTAGGCCAAGGCAATCGCTTCTCGAAGTGTGTCTGGCAAGTCGCGGCTTGCTCGTCGCAACAAGGCCGCAAATTCGAGCCGTGACAATACCTCGTCTGGTTGCTCGCCCTGATCCGGCATATCGTCGGCGAGGGCGCCAATCGGAACGTGCTGGCCATGGAGTCCATGGCGAGCCTTACGAACGACGATGGTCCGCAGCCAGGATCCAAATCGATCCGGATCTTGCAGTGAATCGATTCCGATAAAGGCTTCTTTGAACCCTTCGGCCGCCGCATCCTCAGCAGACGCGAATTCTTTGGTGACTCCAAAGGCTGCGGCTCTTGCCAGGCGCCAATATCGCGAGAATAGCGCGCCAATCGCGGCCCCGTCGCCTCGTTGGGCCTGTTGCACCAGTGTTCGATCAACGCTCTCGCTCATTTCTAAGATTATGTGCAGTGCGCTGCCGCGTTTGTTCGGAAATCTTTAGAGGGATGTGGCCGGAGGGGGCCACCCGGCCGAATCAATCCGATGGCACGCCCACGTTGGCGCCCGCAGAAGCTACTGCAAAGCCCGCTGCCGGAAGGATGCCGGCAGCGTTCAGCCGCGGGCTTTGGCGGGCACGGGCGCACCCATCCTTTGCGTCAGGAACCCAATCATCGCGCCGGTGATGAAGCCGGGCAGCATGATCTCCAGGTAATGCTCGTGCTGCATGAGCGCCACCAGAAACGCGAACAACAGCCCGAGCCCCGCGCCCAACGCAATCCCCGATTTCGTGGATTGCACTCTGCGCGCAAACCACCCGCTAAGCAGGCCCACCAGCATGCCCTTAATCGACGACCCCATGAGGATGCCCCCGATCACGGAATGTGTTTCCGGATAGGCCCACGCTGTCGCGCCATCTAGCGCCCCCAGGATTAGCCCGCAAATCAGCCCAACCAGAATCTTGTTCATCGTTTCTTCCTCCCAATATGGTATTCCGCGTTGCCGGGGATTCCTTTAAAGGTTTCGCAGCAAAAACAGGAAAAACTTTGCGCCGGCATAAGCCGCCAGCAGCCAAAGCAGAACGGCGTTGCGGGATGCGAACCGCCGCACTCGATGCCACAGCGGCTCGGACCAGGCCTCTACCGCCAATCCTTCCTGGAAGCGCTCGAGGTCGGCGAGCAGCGCCGGGACATCGGCATACCGGGCGTCCGGGTCCGCGCGCATGGCTTTGGCCGCGATGGCGCGCAACGCCGGGGGCGCAGGTGAGGGAAGCATGAATTGCAACAGAGCGCCCAGCGCGTATATGTCGGAACGATGGTCCAGACGCGTATCCGGAGCGCGAAACGCGGGCGTGCCCGCGACGGCTTCCACGCCCCAATCCATGACGTAGACCTCGCCGAACTCGCCCACCATCACGTTCTGCGGCTTGAGGTCGCGATGAATGACGCCGCGCGTGTGGGCAAACGCCAGCGCCTCTCCGGCGCGCCGGATCACCCGCAGCCGCTCGCCCAGCGTGGGAGCACCGGCGAGATAGTGGTCGAGGCGCGCGCCGGCTACCACCTTCATCGCGTAAAACGCGCGTCCGTCGGGCAGCGTGCCGGTCTCATAGATGGGCACGATGGCGGGATGCTCCAGGCGCGCGATGAGCTGCGCTTCGCCGGCCATCGCTGAATCCAGTACCTTGAGAGCCACTCGCCGGTCAAGCTCGCGGTCCCGCGCCGCATACACCACGCCCATCCCGCCGCGCCCGATCTCGGCTTCCAATGCGTATCGGGTTCCGGAGAGGTCCGGCAGAGCCGCAACGTGGCGCAAATGGTCGAGTACGGCGTCGTTCACATCCATAGGCGCCGCGTCTCGTCGCGCAGGTCCCGCTCGCCCGCCGTCACGCCGCGCAGCCGTTCGGTGACAAACTGGCGCAGCATGCGGCGCGTCCAGGCGAGATAGTTGGTTACCGAAGTTTCCGCGACGCCGTGGCGCTTGGCCAGGTCGGCGTAGGACGGTCGATCGCTGCCCGCCAGGTCGTAGGCTTCGAAGATTTCGAATTGGAGCTGCTTGCCGCATGCTTCGCAATGGGCGCGCAAGTCGTCGAGGGCCAAGGCGAACAACTGGCGCTGCCACTCGCGTTCAAAGACCTGTTCGGGCGACTCGGCGGAGGCCGCCTGGTCTTCGTCGAGTGGCTCGAACTCGACGCCGCCGCCCCGCTTTTGCCGGTTTTGCGCGGCATGCTGGCCGGCGGCGAAACGTTCGACCGCCATGCGGAGGTAGGTGCGGAACGACGCCTTCGCCGGGTCGAAGCGCGCGAGAAAGTCGCGCTCCGAGGCGGCGGCGAAGAAGCCCTGGGTCAGGTCCTTGGCGTCTTCGTTGTTTTTGCGAAACTTGACGCGGATGAAACGGTACACCGGCTTCCAATACAGCGCGCTCACGCGTTCCAGCGCCTCGTTCGGCAAGCCAGCGCCGGAACTGGCGGCCTCCAGGAGTGAGAGCTGTGTCGACGGAAACTGGCCATGCGGCCCGCCCATCGTCGTGTCCGGATCCAATCGTGCTCCCCCACGCATTATATCCAGCGATGATAGCTTAGTCGTGCGGGATACAGGTTCGGGTTAAGGTTGCGCTAGCCGCGAGTCCGTACGAGTTCCGGCGCTGCGGGCGCCCCGCGCAGGAGCCCCGCCGTGCTCAGATCTTCGTCGACGTCCGGCCAGTGGATACCATAACCCGCGCTGCTGACTTTCCAGTTTCGACGCTGTTCAGGGGTAGCGGCGAGGAGCCTCGGGTACCAGACCAAAGGAACAACAATCGTGCGTCCGTCGAGGAGGTCGACCGCCAAGGTGTCCTCCATGAAGTGAACGTCTTTCACCCGTTCTCCCGGCTTAATTTCCGAATCGTGCATTCCATTTCTCCAGCAGGATGGCCTCATTCTCCGCTTGATGATGTTTCGGGGCCAGACGATCGTTTAATGTCGCCTGCCAAGCGCTCCCGAAGACGGCAGGGTCGAAAAACCCTCCCCTTTTACGCC